>DATAIE010001112.1:0-11071 GCA_036262875.1 Verrucomicrobiales bacterium | reverse complement strand
CAGCGCAGATCGTTCTGCGGGCGAAGGATGCCATCCAGCGCGTGAAGCCCTCCGCCATCGTGTTGCAGGCGGGAATCAATGATTTGAAGTCGATCCCGCTGATGCCTGACTCGCAGAAACAGATAGAAGACGACTGCGTGGACCATCTCATAGCACTGGTGAAGCTCGGACGCGAGAGCGGCGCCGCGGTGGTGTTGCTGAGCGTGCTGCCGGCGGGAAAAGTCGACTGGTCCCGCTGGCTGGTGTGGTCCGGAGCGGTGGCGGAATCGGTGCAGACTGTAAACCGCAGGCTGGAGGAACGCTGCCGCGGCGAGGCATCAGTGCGGTTTTTGAATCTGAGCCCGGAGGTGCAACTGGAGCGCGACTACGTTGATACTCTGCACTTCAACGAGGCATTTTACGACCGGATATCGCCAGCGGTCCTCACAGCCGTTCATGAGGCTCTTGGAAAGTAATTCGCGTGCTTTGTCCCGCTGTGATATCCGGCGGAGGGCCGGAGGCCCGTCAGAGATTAGCCGGCCGGTGAAGCGAGGCACGAGCGGAACCACCGGATAGGGGCCGGGAAAAGATCGGCGCGCCGGAGGTGCGCAAGAACCGCGAGATGGGTTTCTCGCGCACCTGCCGGTGCGCAATAATTCGTCGGATTTGATTCCGGTGGTTCGCTCGTGCCTCGCTTCGCCGGCCGGCTAATCTCTGACGGACCTTCGGCCCTTCTATCATTGTGCGTACGCCCCGGCTTCGCACTATTCGACCAAACGGTCCAAGACTGGCGGCGGCTATGAATCAATTTAACCCGCTTTATTGCGATGGCCTCATGAAAAGTGCTTCCGCAGCAATTCGAGGCTCTTTGGCACGGCAGTCAGGGGGTCCTCCTTGCCTTCCATTTCCAGCGAGAGGTATCCCTTGTAGCCGCTCTCGCGCATGATGGTGGCGATGCGGGCGTAGTCGAGATCCAGCGAGTACCAGAGCCCGCCGCCGTAGTAGGTTTTTGTCTGGAGGAGCACGGTGCTGGGAGCGAGCTTCTTGAGGCGATCGTAGGGGTCCTCCAGGAAATTGCCGGTATCCAGCGTCACCTGGAGCCACGGGCTTTTCACGGCATCCACCACGCGCATCACGCCCTCCGCGGTGATGCCGAGGCCCCAGTGATTTTCCAGGCCCATGATGACGCCGCGCTTTTCGGCTTCGGAGGCGAGTTTTTGAAAACTGTCGATGACCCACTTGAAGCCGTCTTCGTCCGTGTAGCCCTCCAGGCGCGGCTCGACGCCGCGGTTCTTCATGAGTTCATCGAAGTTCTTGCTCGTCCCCCACCGTCCGGTGTTCACACGAATCGTGGGAATGCCGAGATCGTAGGCCTGCTCCAGAAACTGCGTGGTCTTGAGAATATTGTCCGTGCGCTTCTGTTCGTCCGGCGTCAAAAAGGTCTGGTGCGTCGAGAGGCCCATGAGGTCGAGCCCGAGCGTGAACGCGCGGCGCTTGATGTTCCGCAGGGCGGCGGGACTCGTGTCCGTCATTTGCACCTGGAGAATCTCCACTCCGTCAAAACCCATGTCCGCCGCCGCTTCGAGACACTTCTCGATCGAATGCCACTTCTCCGATCCTTCATCGAAGTGCCAGAAGGAATAAGTGCTGACCCCAATGCGGTATTTGTGCGCCTTCACCACTGGAGTGACCGGAGCGGAATCCGCGCCCCGAAGGCGGCTGGCGGCAAAAAGAGCAGGGGCGGCGGCAAGGAGGTGACGGCGGTTCATGCCGGAAGCGATAGCGGAAGTATGGAGGTTTGGAAGCCGAATTTGCGCGGAGGTCACCGGCGAAGGGGATTCAAAATGGACCCGGTGAATGTGGAGGATGATTTTGAAACCTGCGTGCGCCTGTTTCCGCGCGAAGCGCCGTGGACTGCGGGGACTTGTCACCGCTTTCGGGTGCGGCGACTTGTCGCCGGGAGAGATCATTCGATCGCCCGGTCACTTCACATGGTTCATCCACCTCACCACTCCGAATCCGGCAACCGTACGCATCGCCAACGATTCCCCAGCACCTCCGCCCGGACAAGTCCGGCCTGCCGCGGAAAGCGGTAACAAGTTACCGCAGTCCAGGGCGCTTCGCGCGGAAAGAGGCGCACGCCGGTTTCCCGGGCGAGGCCCCTTAGCCTGGATTTAAAACATACGCCGCCCGCAAACCTTACGAAACCAGCGCCGTCTCCGGTTCTTCAGTATCCGCCGCTTCAGCCGCCTCCTGCCAGCGGGGGTGGCTCAGGTATTCGGCGGCGAGGTCTTCGAGTTCCATGATGCTCTGCATCTGGCAAAAGCGCTCTCTCAGCCGCCGGCCTGCAGGGAGGCCTTTGCTGTAGGCCATGAGGCGGCTCCGCATGGCCTGGACGGTGAATTTCTCCGCACCGTAGCGGCCGTGCTCTGTGGCCAGGCGGATGTGGCGGAGGATGAATGTCCAGCGTTCGTCCGCGGGCACCGGCGACGGCTGCTCGCCGGTGGCGAGGTAGTGTTTTGCCTCGCGGAAAACCCACGGGTAGCTCATGGCGGCGCGACCGATCATGAGGCCGCTCACTTTTGTCTCGCGCAGGCGTTTTTCCACATCGCGTCCGTTGGTGATGTCGCCGTTTCCGATCACCGGGATGCGGGCGCTTTCCGCGCATTCACCGATGACCTCCCAGTCCGCAAGCCCGCTGTAGCCCTGCGCCCGGGTGCGCCCGTGGATCGTCACGGCGGCGATGCCGCAATCCTCCAGCAGGCGCACCACCTGGAGGGCGTTGATGCTGTTCTGGTCCCAGCCGATGCGGATCTTTGCCGTGACCGGGATGGGCACTTCCCTCGCGATGGTGGACGCCACCGCCGTCAGGGCCGGGCAGTCCCGCAGGAGGGAGGAGCCGCCATTCTTAGAGACGACTTTGTTAACAGGGCACCCAAAGTTCAGGTCGATGAAGTCCGGCTGTTTCCAGTCGATGACCTTCTTTGCCGCCTCGGCCATGTGGTGAGGGTCCGAGCCAAAGAGCTGCACGCCCACGGGCCGCTGGCCGTCGTCAAATTCCGTATATTTTCTCGTTCGGTCGTCGCGCTGGAGGATGCCCTCCGCGGAGACAAACTCCGTAACCATCACGTCCGCCCCCATCTCCTTGCAGAGCCGCCGGAAGACAAAATCCGACACTCCCGCCATGGGGGCGAGGTAGATCGGGGGGCGGGAGTTGGTAAACCAGGGGAGCATGGAGGGCGGCGAATGTAGGGGCGACGCAGGGAACTTCAAAGTTCAAACTCCAAATTTCGAAGAAACTTCAAAATTCGAGCCCGGCGGGCCGGTTGGCTGCTCTGGAGCCGTACCCCGGAGTTTCCCTACGCCATTTGCCGTATGAAGGAATATCTTGCTCTAACCCAAAACCGCTGCTACTGGCCGCCGCTTCCATGAAGCATCTCCTTTCACTCCAGTCTCTGTCTGCCCGCGATATGCGCCGCGTCCTGGAGCTTGCGGCAAAATTGAAGGCGGAGCGGGCAAACCGCAGCTTTCAGCCCCTGGAGGGCCAGTCGTGGGCCATGATTTTTACCAAGGCGAGCACCCGCACGCGGGTCAGCTTCGAGGTGGGCGTGCAGGAACTGGGGGGGCGCATCCTTTACTTGAGCCCCCGGGATACCCAGTCTGGCCGGGGAGAACCGATCGAGGACACGGCGAGGGTGCTGGGCCGCATGGTCCAGGGCGCCATCATCCGGACCTATGCGCAGCGGGATGTGGAGCAGTTTGCGGCTTTCAGCGGCATTCCCACCATCAACGCTCTCACCGACGAGGAGCACCCCTGCCAGGTGCTGGCCGACCTCCAGACGATGATGGAACTCTCCGGCGGATTCGAGGGGAAGAAGGTGGTCTTCTTTGGTGACGGGGATAATAACATGGCGCGCTCATGGATGTGGGCGGCGGAGAAACTGGACTTTCAGTTCGTGATCTGCGCCCCCGAGGGCTACCAGCCCTCGCCCGCGTACATGAAGAAACTGCGCACCGGCAATGTGAGCATCGAATCCCATGCCTCCCGTGCGGTCAAAGGAGCGGATGTCCTCTACACGGACGTGTGGGTGAGCATGGGCATGGAGGAGGAAAGCGCCCAGCGGATGGAGGACCTGCGGGACTATCAAATCAATGCCGCACTGGTGAAGAAGGCGAAAAAGGACGCCATCGTCATGCACTGTCTGCCGGCCTACCGTGAAAAGGAGATTACCGCCGAAGTGCTGGAGGCGCACGCAGACACAATCTTCCAGCAGGCGGAGAACCGGCTGCATGCGCAAAAAGCCATTCTGGCCCTGCTGGCAGGGAACGGTAACGGAGGTTAGGCCCCCGGCGGCGGGAGGATATTAGAAGCCTCCCGTACAAGGAAAGACCAATGGCGGAATGACCCGCCATTGGCCTCGATAGAGTGACTACTGACTCTGGTTATTTCCCGTGGCCACGGCCGTTTCCATTCCCATTGCCGTTGTTCCCGTTGCCGTTGTTCCCGTTGCCGTTTCCATTGCTGCCGGTTCCCGTCCCGGTGCCCGTGCCACCCGTCGCCGGAGGAGTCGTGACGGGCTTGCCGATGCTTGATTGCGCGGCCCCGTTTTTCATCTCCTTGCTTTGATCGTTGGTAATGGTTTTCGCCTTCCGGAGATCATTGGCCAGTTTTGCAATCCCGCTGACATACTTGCCGTGGTTGGTGGCGGCCAGTTGCAGCTTGTTCACCAGGTCCTGAATGGTGCAGCCGTCGTCGTCCACCGTGTTCAGAATGGTGGTGGCACCCATCCCGACGTCCACTTTCGCACGGGTGTCGGAAGCGGGGCAGTGATCCGAGCCATCAGGGACGCCGTCGCCGTCGGAGTCGGGATCAAAATCATAGGTGATCGTGTCGCCATCCGTCACGCCTACTTTCAGAGCATCGACATTGACAGTGGCGGCGCCGGCCGGGCCTCCGAGTTTCAAGGCGAGAGATCCTGTCGTGGCACGGATGCCGGCATTGGGGAATGCTGCGAGAATTTGTGCCAGGGTGCCAGGGGTGGCGAGTGCGAACGGCTGGCCTGCCGGCGCATTGGCCAGGATCGCCGTGCCGGTCATATACCATTTTCCGGCGAAGGCATCCCACGACTGCCACGCTCCAGGAGTGACGGTGCCGTTCAAAGAGGGTTCAAAAACCAGCGTCCCCTGCCAGGTGGTGGTGGTATCAGAAAGATCGAAGTCGACGTCGAATTGCAGACTCGCAGACGCCGTGGTGGCCGGGGCCTGGAGCCAGGTGCTGTATGACAGAGCCGACACCGCATCCAGGCGGAGACCGGCATAGGCTCCCGACGAAAGCGAAATGCGTTCTACTGCGTCGGCGACGGTCAATCCGAGGCTGCCTGTGCCGGAGGGGGCAGTGCCGGGGCCCGTGACAAAGGCCGCCGTCCCCATGGCTGCACCGTCATTTCCAAAGGTCCATCCGCCAAGGGCTCCCGGCGAAACCACTGTCGTTGTGACTTCAGCGGAGAGTGTTTGAGACATCGCCGCGACGGCGGCAAGAGTGAGGAAGGTTTTCATAGGGCGGTTTAGGTCGTTGGTTTAGTGGGGATCAGGATTATCCTTAGAAGGGGAGCAGGGTACGCTTTAGACGCAGGCTGAGGCCCTTGGTTACATCCGGGGAGAAAATTTTCCACAATTATCATTAATTTCCATGCTTTCCTCTTGGAAAGCGGGCATACCGCCCCCTTCAGCTATGGAAATCGCAGGCCGGAATGCTCAGGCCAGGAGGTCTCTGACCACTTTGCCGTGCACGTCGGTAAGGCGGTAGTCACGGCCCTGGTGGTGGAAGGTGAGGCGCTCGTGGTCGAAGCCGAGGCAGTGGAGAATGGTGGCCTGGAGATCGTGGACGTGGACGGGATTTTCGGCGATGTGGAAGCCGAGATCATCCGTACTGCCGTAGGTGAGACCGCCGCGGATGCCGCCGCCGGCCATCCACATCGTGTAGGCGGAGGGGTGGTGATCGCGTCCCTGGCTGCGGCCCAGCGAGGGATTCGTTTCCACCATGGGAGTGCGCCCGAATTCACCGCCCCAGATCACGAGCGTGTCCTCAAGCAGACCGCGGCGTTTGAGATCGAGGACGAGGGCGGCGCTGGCCTTGTCGGTGGCGGCTGCGTTGCTGCGGACGTTGCCGGTGACGTCACTGTGCGCATCCCAGCCTTCATGGTAGATATTGATGAACCGCACGCCGCGCTCGATCATCCGGCGGGCCAGCAGGCAGGCGCGGGAGAAATCGGCTTTGTCAGGATTGCAGCCGTAGAGGTCCAGGGTTTCCTTCGATTCGCTCCGCAGGTCCATCAACTCGGGCGCGGAGGTTTGGAGGCGAAAGGCCATTTCGTAATTCGCAAGACGCGTGGCGATTTCCGGATCGCCCTCCGTGGCGAGGCGGCGGCGGTTGAGGGTGCCGATGACATCCAGCGTTTCACGCTGCGCTCTCGCATCGAGGCCGGGAGGACTGGCGACATTGAGGATGGGGTCTCCCTGGTTCCGGAACCGCACGCCGGCATAGGTGGTGGGCAAAAAGCCGCTGCTCCACAGTGCCGAGCCGCCGCTGATGCCGCTGCCGGTGCTCATCACTACAAAGGCCGGCAGATTTTGCGTCTCCGCTCCCAGCCCGTAGAGCGCCCAGCTTCCCATGCAAGGCCTGCCGGGCTGGGAAAAGCCGGTCTGGAAAAAGATCTGTGCGGGGGCGTGATTGAACTGGTCCGTTTTGCAGGATTTGATCAGGCAGATTTCATCAGCGATCTTTGCGAGGTGGGGGACCATCTCCGAAAGTTCCGCCCCGCTGTGGCCGTGGCGGGCAAACTTGAATTGCGGACCCAGCACCGCAGCATCAGGCCGTATGAATGCATAACGCTGTCCGCCAATGACGGAGGGGGGCAGCGGTTTCCCCGCGAGTTTCGTCAGTTCCGGTTTGTTATCGAACAGTTCCAGTTGGCTGGGAGCTCCGGCCATGAACAGGTGGATGACCCGTTTGGCCTTTCCCGGAAACTGCGAGGGCAGAGCCGTCATCGCTCCCGCCTTCGATGCAAAGGCATCCGTGAGGAGCGACGCGAGGGCTATTTTTCCAACGCCAACGCCACACTCACGAAGGAAATGGCGGCGGGAAACGGAAGAGGGGGAATGCATGAGAAACGGTATCCGCCCGGCGGGCTCCCGCAAGCCGGATGCGTCTTCCGGGGAAGCGGTGCGGGTTTCTGCGCCCGCACCGCTCCGCAGTCACCGCGCTCACACCGTTGGCTTCCTGCCACCAAGCATGGAAACCAGTGCGAGAACGATGAAAACGAAGAAGCAGATCTTCGCGATACCGGCAGAGGCTCCGGCAATGCCGCCGAATCCAAGAACTGCTGCGATGATGGCGATGACAAAGAAAACGAGAGTGTAGTGGAGCATAGGAGTGTGAATTAGGGTTGCCATGGGAGTTTGCACACACCGTGCCCGTCCTTCGCAGGAGGACGGAAACGCCTGGGCAATCTCCGCTTCGTTGCAGCCTGCACGTTGCCCCCCCCGGGGGAACCCTGCCCTGCCGGAGGTGCCATAAACCGGCATTGCGCGGCTGCCGGCATGAGTTAAGACCGGCGCTCATGCAATCGAATCAACTGGGGCAATTTCTTCTTACCGGCGTGCCGGGGCCGGAACTGGATGCGGACACAGCACGCCGCTTCAAGGCGCTGCAGCCGGGAGGGTTCATTCTCTTTGGCCGGAACATCAAATCGCCGGAGCAGTTGCGGAAACTCATCGACGATTTGCGGGACCTTTCGGATATCGAACCCATCATCACCATCGACCAGGAGGGCGGGCGTGTCTCCCGACTGCGCCTGATCGGCGCGGAACCCCCGAATGCACAGGCGCTGCGCCAGAAGGGGGATCGCGACCTTATCAAACAGCATGGAAAACTGACGGGGCAAATCCTTCGCCTCTTCGGGTTCAATCTCAATCTCTGTCCGGTCCTCGACATCTCCTATGACGACCAGGCGGACAACTCGCTGAAGGGCCGCTGCTATGGCAACGATGCGCAGCAGGTGGTGGATTTCGCAGGGACCTTCAACCGCGCGATGCGCCGGGAAGGCATCCTCAGCTGTGGCAAACACTTTCCCACCTACGGCAGCGCCGATGTGGACCCTCACGAAAAACTGCCGGTCATCCATCGCACGAAAAAGGAACTGCTGGCGGAGGAACTCATTCCCTTCACGGCTCTCATGCCCGAACTCGACAGCATGATGATCGGCCACGCATGGTTCCCCGACTTTGACGCCGACCGCCCCCGCTGGCCCAGCAGTCTGTCGCACAACATCATTCAAAAACTGCTGCGCGATCAACTGGGTTTCGACAACGGTCTCGTCATGACCGACGACCTCGACATGGGCGCGATCCTCGATGAGGTCACTTTTGAGCAGGCCATTCAGGACGCCATGCGCGCGGGCAATGACATCGTCATGATCTGCCACCGGATTGAAATGGTGGAGCAGGCTCACAAGCACCTCGCGGCACTTCCTGAGTCCCTGCTGAACACAGCCCTCGAACGCGTGCAGCGGGCCAAAGGGAATATTAAGAAACCGGCGAAGTGGAGCATGGAGCGGTTTGCCGGGATCAATGCGGAGATTCAGGAACTCCGCGTGGCGGTGCTTGGCGAAGAAAAGGCCGCGCAGCTCAGCGTAGAGGACGGCAAGCGCTCGCCGGTGGAGTTGTATTGAGCCGTTAGGACGGTTTATAAAATCCTCAAAGACGGCTGGTGACAATTCACCCGCCCGCGCTCTTCCGCGCGAAGCGCCCCTTCCCGCCGATTGCTGAATAACTTTGGAAACGGTATCAGTCCAAGATGCTTCGCCCGGGAAACCGGCGTATGCGCTCCTCCGTGCTGCCTCACCCTTCCTTCAGACGCTTCTCGAGCATCTCTCCCACCAGTTTGGGATTCGCTTTGCCGGCGCTGAGTTTCATGACCTGGCCTTTGAGGGCGTTCACGGCTTTGTCGTTACCGGCTTTTATTTTTTCCACGGTGTCGGTGTTTTCGGCGAGGACTTTGGTGATGATTTCGTCGAGAAAGCCGGTGTCGCTGACTTGTTCGAGGCCCTTTTCTTTGATGATCTCCGCGGGAGTCCTGCCGGTTTCGAACATGGCGGTGAACACTTCTTTCGCCTGGCCGCCGTTGATTTTGCCCTCGTCCACAAAACCGGCGAGCGCACGGATACCGTCGGCGGGGATGGGGTTTTGCTCCAGCGTGAGCCCCGCGGTGCCGAGTTGGCCGAGGAGGTCGTTGATGATCCAGTTGGCGATGGTCTTGGGCTTCGCGGCTCCTGCGGCGGCGGATTCGAAATAATCCGCGAGGGGCTTTTCGCTCGCGAGCACACCGGCATCGTATTCACTGATGCCGAGATCACTCACAAACCGGGCGCGTTTGGCGTGCGGGGATTCCGGGACCTGCGGGCGGATGCGCGCCACCATCTCCGCCGTGTGCAGCGGGAGGAGGTCCGGACAGGGAAAGTAGCGGTAGTCGTGCGCGTCCTCCTTGGTGCGCATCACGGTGGTTTCGCCGCGGTCGTCGTCCCACCGGCGGGTGGACTGGATTTGTTTGATGCCGCGGTCGAGCTCATCGGCCTGGCGCTCGATTTCAAAATGAATGGCGCGGCGGACGGCGGAGACGCTGTTCAGATTTTTGAGTTCGATCTTGGCGCCGAACTCCTTCTGCGCGGGAGGACGAAGGGAAATATTCACGTCGCAGCGCATCTGGCCCTTTTCCATGTCCGCATCGCTCAGCCCGCCATACACGAGGATCTGGCGCAGGCTGTTCAGATAGGCGACTGCTTCCTCCGCGCTGTCGATCTCCGGTTCGCTCACGATTTCCATGAGGGGCGTGCCCGCGCGGTTGAAGTCGATGGCGGTGCCGCTGGCCATGTGCGTGCTCTTGGCCACATCCTCCTCCAGGTGAATGCGCGTGAGGCCCACGACCTTCCCCGGCTTCGCGATGCGCTTTTGCCAGTCCTTCGGATAGGCGAGATCGTAGAGCGGCACACCGCCGCCCACACAGAGCGGGAGATCGAACTGCGTGAGCTGATAGTTCTTGGGCATGTCCGGGTAGAAGTAATTCTTCCGGTCCCACTTCACCACGGGCGGGGTGGAGCAGCCGAGCATCATACCCGCGAGGATGGTGCGCTCGATGGCACCCTGATTCAGCACCGGCAGCGCGCCGGGCAGGCCGAGACAGACCGGGCAGGTCAGCGTATTCGGCGGCTCGCCATACTGCGCCGGACACGCGCAGAACATCTTGCTGCGAGTGTTGAGCTGGCAGTGGACTTCGAGGCCAATGGTGACGGTGTAATCGGAGACGGGCATAGGAACGTGCAGGCATGAATGCTGCGTGCGGATGCGAGGGGAAGCGGAAAGATGGGAACGTAACGGAGTCGCCGCCAGCCGCTTTTTAGAATGCGGCGGGCGCCGAAGGTTTTTGGACAGCGGTCCTGCTGGCGGCTGTTTTCACGCCACGCCGGGCTCCGGTCCTGCAGGACAGGGGACGAAAGGAAGCGGCTTTCCGATTTCCCAGTGGTGGCCAAACGGATCAACGATGCGCCCCAGCCGCCAGCCGTAGGCTTCGTGCACGGGCCACACTTCCGTGCCACCGGCGGCGAGCGCGCGGGTGAACGCGGCATCCGGATCTTCCACCGTCAGAATCATCCGCACCGTGCCGCCCCCCAGGGTCTCCGGGCTGAAGTTCCCGTGCTCCGGCGATTCGTCGCTCACCCAAAACTCCGCGCCCTCCACGGAAAGCCGCGCGACAACCGCCCCATCCGGTGCGTCTATGCGGAAGACTTCCCGCGCGTCGAAAGCGGCTTTATAAAACAGCACGGCCCCCGCGCCGTTTCTTACGGAAAGCAGCGGGGCGATGGAGCAGGAGGCGGAACTCACAGGATGAAAGGGAACGGATTGAATTGATAGAGAAAATCGCACCGCGCCCTCACGCGGACACCGGGTCCCCCAAATACTTTGTCAGGAAAAGAGCGCCACCGGCCTCTGGAAGATGCACCGTCTGCGAAAAACCGGCGGCATGATAAACATGTCTCGC
>DATAIE010001111.1:0-7651 GCA_036262875.1 Verrucomicrobiales bacterium | reverse complement strand
GTTTCTTCGCAGGATGACGGAAAACGGAGGGAATACTCGCTGAACAGCACCGTCACCTCCAAATTTCCGGTCCCTAAATACACTGGAACCGGAGAGGCGACGTTCTTTGGAGACGGGGAAACCGAATACGGACCAAACACTCTTGAGACCCGCACCTACGACCGGGCTAACAATGTCCTGATAGAGGTCACCCATGCAACATTCCCTCAGGCCCCGAAACCTGAATGGCTGAGTGCTCTGAGCGACCGCATTGACAGTTCCCGTTTTCCCGGGTCTGAAAAGGAACAAATGCGGGAAGCGGTGAGATTGATGAACATCAGGCTCGAAAGGAGCGAGACCGTCAAACTCGCCGGGGAAACGGTGGATGACTCGAACCTCGAGGCGAAGCTTACGGCAGCGGTCAAAGAGGACACGAACCGCCCCGTTATCATTCGGGCCGACAAAGAGGTTCCCTATTCAAAGGTCACCCGCATTCTTAATATCGTACGCAAGGCGGGCGCTGCACAGATAGGCATCGCGGCTTCGGAAACGAAAACGCTCGCCGGCGCGGGAGAGGACGGACAGGATCGCGCAAAACTCCTGCTCGACGACGCCCAGCGCCTTTACGACCTCGGAAAATTCAATGAGGCGAAGGCGCGCTGTCAGGAGGCGCTGCGAGCCTGGCCGGATTCACCGGCTTCGGCCGCAGTCCGGAGACTGATGGAGCGTGCGGAAAAGAAGGAACTCGGTGTGAAGGAAAACCCGGACCCTTTCTCTGTGCCGTCTGATCCTGACAAATTCGCCGAAGCGCGCCGGACGGGCATCCTGCTGAACGTGACGGATTCCTCCGGGCAGAAGAGTCTTCCGGAATTTCGCGTCATCGCGGGGGTGAAAGCGGGATCCGCCGGAGCAAAGGACACCGTCAACTGGCAGCCGCATACCGTGCATACCGGAGTGAATGGAGCGCTGATCTGGCCGCTGGAAAAAGCGTATGATGTGATGGCGCTGCGCGTGGAGGCGGACGGATACGAGCCGCAGGTGTTCACCTGGATCGAGAAGGCGAAGGGCCCCCGGGATCTGAATTTCCAGCTCGTGGAAGCGGCGGGCCTCAAGGGTCTTGCCCTGCTGCCCGGGGGCAAACCCGCCGCCGGAGCCACGGTGGCGCTGGCGATGGTGCAGCGCGATGCCGTGATTGAAGACGGCAAACTGAGGCACGCTGACACGCCTCTTCCGGAAAAAGTCTCCGATCAGTGGCGCCTGCCCGTGATCGTGAAGGCGGACAGCGGCGGACGGTTCATGCTTCCGCCGGAAACGGACTCCACCGCGGCGGTGCTCGTGGTGCATGAATCCGGAGTGCGGGAGATGCCGCTGGCGGAACTCAAAAAGGCCGCGGACGGGCGCGTGCAGGACGAAGGGGAACGAACGGTGGTGAAACTCCAGCCGTGGGGACGCATCGAGGGCAAAGTGTTTTGGGGAGACAAGGCAGGCGCAAATCAAAAAGTGAGCCTCATCGTACACCGTGATACGTATGGATACCCCGGCGTGATCGCCCAATACGAGAAGACCACCTCCGGACCGGACGGGAGTTTCGTCTTCGAGCGCGCCCTGCCGGGTCTCACTCAGTTGTCCTGCCCGCTGCCGGCCGGCGCTGACTCCTCATCCGGAATCTCAGAGGTCAACATGTCCGGCCAGTTGATCCACCTGACGGTGAAGCCGGGGGTCAATCCCGCGGTCATCGGCGGCGGGGGCCGCACGGTGAAAGGAAAGCTCACCGGCAGAACCTCGTGGGAGGGAGTGACCTTCCATTTCCATCCCAACGCGCCGCACATCGGATTCCCGGGGGATGACGAAATGTGGAAGGCGTGGAGCGCCTGGCAAAACGGCCCGACGGGACCACTCTTCTTCCGCAGCGGCCTCAAGGTGAATGCCGACGGCACCTTCGAGATTCCCAACGTGCTCCCGGGTCACTATCAAATCTTCTTCACCCGGGAGGGTGAGCCGGACCATGTCGCCTCCGGCAGTTTTCATATCGAGGCGGAAAAACCAGGAGTGAAGACAGAAGCCCAGGTGTTGCCGGACGTTTCCGCAAAACCCGCGGCACCGCCAGCGAAGGATCCGGATAAAGGGAAAACCGGCAGCACCTCCCCGCAGAAGGGTGTGCCGTTCCTGAAGGATGTTCCTGTCATGGGTCCTCTGTTCCGCACTTCCCCCGGCAATCCTTAGGGCCTAAGCAATGTCTGACAGCAGTTCATTGCGACGTCAGGGGGACTACCGTTCTCCAAACACGCAGATCCTCAGGGGAGTCAATGTCGAGTGCGCCCCGCGGAAACTCAAAGGGCGCGACTTTCTCCGGGTGGGCTAAAATTACTGCCTTGGCTCCGCAGTTGTCGGGCAGTGATTGCAATGCGTCGAAACACGACCGGTCAAAGAGAGCAGGAATACCGAGGGTGCCGGAATAAGCGGAGGCGGCGATGGCCCGGCCTGTCTGATCATACAGTGTAATGAGCGACCGGATGACGCCGGCATCCACCGCAGGCTGATCACACGCCAGCAAAACGACGGCATCCGCCGGCTTGACCGCCTCCAGACCGAGCCGAATGGAACTGCCCATTCCCCGCCGCCATTCGTCGTTGTGCGCGAAGAGCGGGCCGGGGCCGGCCACGGCATTTTCCACGGCGGCCCGGGCATGCCCCGTCACCACGCAGACCGTATCGCACCCGCCCTCCACGGCAGCGCGGACGGCAGCGTGCACCAGTGTCCCGTTGCCGAGTTCGAGCAATTGTTTTGGCTCTCCCAGACGTGTGGAACCGCCTGCGGCCAGAACTATGCCGGCGATTCTGCGCATGGGACTGTTCCGGAAAAGTGCTGATGAATGGGCGCTTTGCGATGGCGCAGTTGCTGACCAGTGCCGCCGCCAAACACGCTCTGAATCTCCGCCAAAATGGACAGTGCGATCTCATCCGGGGAGTCCGCGCCGAGGTGCAAACCGGCGGGTGCGAACAAGCCGGAACGACATTCCACTCCGTTGTACATCAGGTCGAAAAGCAAATCCTCCCTCCGCCGGCGCGACCCCACCACGCCGAGATACCGGAGACCCGCCGGCAGCAGGTCGCACAGAGCCGCGTAATCGCGTCCAAAATTGTGGGTGGCAATCACCACCGCGGTCCGTTCATCGAGCATAGCGGCGGGCACCGGGGCGCTGTCCAGTTGCAGAACCTCCCACTCGAGGAGAGTCCCATGATTGCGCAGCGCGACAGCGTCCGGGCTTTCACCGATGAGGATCAGTTGCAGGACGGGTTCGATCGTTTGCAAGAAACTGCCGGGAGCCTCTTCAAATTCTCCAATGCGGGTGCCCTGAGCGCTGCCCTCCAGCACGGTCTCCAGGCGGCAGTTCCGGCGGCGGGCTGCGCAATCGGCCAGCGCTGACATTACCTCTCCTGTCACCGGCTCCACAAAAACCTCAATCGTTCCGTGACAACCGAACCGAAGCCGCGTGTCGAACGTCATCAATCGCGGCGTGTCCGTACGCAGCACCTTCCGGGCGCACTCGATGACCTCCTCCTCGATGCACCCGGCGCTCACTCCGCCAATAGACTCACCGCAGGAGGAGATCATCATGCGGGCACCGGGCCGGCGATAGCTCGATCCATGTGCCGCGACGAGGGTGGCCATCGCCAGCGGCTGCGCGGGCCGCGCCTCCCAGAATTGGACGATCCTGCGTAGGTCTTTCACATTATTTCCGGAAGCCGGTCGATGAGTTTGTCGAGCGTGACGGGGTAATCGCGCACCCGGACGCCCGTGGCATTATAGATGGCGTTGGCCACCGCCGCCGCCACCCCGCAGATGCCCAGCTCGGCGACACCCTTGGCTTTCATGGGAGAGGAGACGGGATCAGTCTCATCCAAAAAAATGACTTCCTGATGTGGAATATCCGCATGTACCGGAACCTCATAACCCGCCAGGTCGTGGTTCACAAAAAATCCGTGCCGTTTATCCACTGCCAGTTCCTCCATGAGCGCCGCCCCCACGCCCATCGTCATCGCTCCGATCACCTGACTGCGGGCGGTCTTGGGATTCAGGATGCGCCCGCAGGCACAAACGGCAAGCATGCGGCGCACCCTCGTCTCGCCGGTAAAGGCATCGACCCCCACCTCGACGAAATGCGCTCCAAAAGTCGATTGCTGGAACTTCTGAGCGAGGTCCCCGTATTCAATCAGGTCCTCGCCCACGAGGTCCCCGTCGCCGGCCACATCGGCCAGCGCCTTGCTTTGATCACCGGAACGAACCTGGCCGCCGGCAAAGACCGCGTCGTCCACCTTGAAGCCTGCCTTTTGGGCGACGGCCTCCCGCAATTTCATACAGGCGGCGTAGACTCCCGCCGTTGAATTATTGCCGCCCCACTGGCCACCCGAACCGCACGATACCGGGAAGCTGGAGTCACCAAGGCGCACCAGCACATTCTCCACCGCCAGCCCCATCATCTCCGCTGCGGTTTGCGCGATGATGGTGTAGCTGCCGGTGCCGATGTCCGTCATATCCGTTTCCACGATCAGAACGCCGCGCCGGTCCAGGCGTACACGCGCCGCCGATTTGGTGAGCAAATTGTTCCGGAACGCCGCGGCCACGCCGAGTCCCACCAGCCACCGCCCGTCACGCACGCGGCCTGGCTGTTTGTTGCGTTTGTCCCAGCCAAACTGTTTCGCGCCGGTGCGGAAGCACTCGATGAGTTGACGTTTAGAGAACGGCGGATGGGGATCCGGCTTCTCCCTCGGCGCTTGCTCCTTCGAGTCCTTTGACGGTGGCGTGGGCGGAGAGTCCGGCACCACTTGCGTGTCGTTCAGAATGCGGAATTCGATGGGGTCCATGCCGAGTTTTTCGGCCATTTCGTCCATGGCTATCTCAAGAGCTGCCAGTCCCGGCGCTTCGCCCGGAGCGCGCATGGCGTTCGCTTCCGGCAGGTCCAGCACCGCCAGCCGGATCGCAGTCATGCGGTTTTCCCCAGCGTATAAGGCCCGCGTTTGGATCGCAGCCGTCTCGGGACCGCCGTCAGGCAGGTTGCCGGACCAGCTCTCATGGGCAATAGCGGTAATTTTCCCCTCTTTTGTGGCACCGATCCGGATGCGCTGAATCGTCGCCGCGCGGTGCGTGGTATTGTTAGGCATCAAAGCCCGCGGCAGCGTCACCTTTACGGGGCGGCCGGCCGCCCGCGCGCCGAGGGCGGCCATGAGGATATCCGACCGCAGAAAAAGTTTTCCTCCGAAGCCTCCGCCGATGAACGGCGAGAGCACACGGATTTTTTCCTTCGGCATGCCCAGTGTTTTGGCCATGTCGGCCACCGTCCAGGCCACCATTTGGTTCGAGGTCCAGAGAGTAAGCTGATCCTTGTCCCATGCCGCGATGGTCGCGTGCGGCTCCATCATCGAGTGGGACTCATTCGCCGTATGATAGGCGGCGTCCAGTTGTACAGGCGCCGCGGCGAATGCGGAGGCGAAGTCACCGACGCTGGATTCCGCAGGGTCGCCTCCCACCATTTTTTTCGCGGGTTCCGCCGTGTCTTTCACAGACGCGAGGTCATACTCGCCCTTCGTACGGGCATATTCGACGCGCACCAGACTGGCGGCCGCCCGTGCCTGTTCGAAGGTTTCAGCGACGACGACCGCAATGGCCTGATGGTAATGCTGAATTTCAGGGCCGCCCAGGAGCAGTGCGGTGTTCCTTTCGCCCTTCTCCAGTTTACCGGCGTTCCCGGCATTGACGATGGCAAGCACCCCGGGTGCCGCTTTGGCAGCAGTAAGGTCCATCGAAACGATGCGGCCCTTCGCGATGGCCGAGCCCACAATGAAACCGTATGCCTGATTGGCCACGACATTATGACGCTCGTAGGCATAGGGAGCGGTGCCGGTGGTCTTGAGACGTCCATCGACGCGATCGACGGGCTTACCGACGACCTTTAGCTGGTCGATGGGATTGTTAGCAGCCGGCGTGTCGAATTTCATTTGAGTGCTCCTTTCGCCTCCGCCAGCACCGCGGCGAGGGTGCGCTCGACGAGTTTGATTTTGAAGGCATTCCCGGGTGCAGGTTTTGCATCCGCCAGCAGCCGCGCCACCACAGCCTTTGCACCGCGCGGCATCTCCGCCTCCGCCTCCTCGACGCGCCATGGTTTGGGAGCGATGCCGCCCACAGCCACCCGCCCGGTTCCATCCCGCTGCACGATGGCCGCCACTGAAACGAGGGCGAAGGCAAACGAAGCGCGGTCGCGCACCTTCCGGTAAATCTGCGTGCCACCGGCCGGCTTCGGCAGAGTGACGGCGGTGATCAATTCGCCGGGCGTGAGCACTGTCTCAATGTGAGGCGTGCCGCCCGGCAGCCGGTGAAAATCCGCGATGGGAATTTTTCGCGTGGTGCCATCCGGCTGCACCGTCTCCACGACCGCGTCGAGCACCCGCAGGGCGACGGCCATGTCGCTCGGATGGGTCGCGATGCAGGCGTCGCTCACACCAATGACGGCATGGGAACGGTTGAAGCCGCCGATCGCACTGCAACCGCTGCCCGGCATGCGTTTGTTGCACGGCTGATTGGTATCGTAGAAATAGGGACACCGTGTTCGCTGCAGCAAATTGCCGGCGGTGGTTGCCATGTTGCGGAGCTGGCTGGACGCGCCGGCGAGCAGGGCGCGGGAGAGCACACCATAGTCGCGCCGCACGTGCCCGTCCGCGGCGAGGTCGGTATTGCGAACCAGCGCCCCTATACGGAGACCGCCCTCCGGCGTGACCTCGATTTTATCCAGCGCAAGCCCGTTCACATCGATGAGATGCGCGGGCGTTTCGATTTCCAGCTTCATCAAGTCCAGCAAATTGGTCCCGCCGGCAACAAACCGGGCACCGGTTGTGCGCGCGGCGGCTGCCGCGGCCTCCGCCGGGGTTTTCGCGCGCTCATAGGTGAACGCTCTCATTCGCCCCTCCCCGCCACTTCAGTGATTGCCTCCTGGATATTCGAGTAAGCACCACAACGGCAGATGTTGCCGCTCATGCGCTCACGAAACTCTTCGGGAGTGAGTTGGGGCCGCGCTGTAAGGTCGGCGGTAACATGGCTCGGAATCCCCGCCTTGATCTCGCGCAGCATGGCCACCGCGGAGCAGATTTGGCCCGGCGTGCAATAGCCGCACTGATAGCCGTCACATTTTACGAATGCACTCTGCACAGGATGCATTTTCTCCGGAGTTCCCAGCCCCTCGATCGTGGTGATTTCCGCCCCCTGGTGCATCACCGCGAGGGTCAGGCACGAATTGATCCGGCGTCCCCCTGCGATCACCGTGCATGCGCCGCACTGGCCCTGGTCGCAACCCTTCTTGGTGCCCGTCAAATGGAGGTGTTCGCGCAAGGCGTCTAAAAGCGTCGTCCGGGTGTCGACCTCAAGTTCGCAGGGTTTCCCGTTCACGCGGAGAGATACTTTGGTCATAACAGAGGATTGCCCCGCCGGAGACTGCCCCCGGACCAGCGGTGCCATCAGGGTCGCCGCCGCCGTCACAGAGCCCACAGCCAAAAACTCGCGTCTCTTGAAATCGAAACCGCCGGGAGGGAGGGATGGGTTTCGCCGTTCGGTGCTCATCCCCGACCCGCTTGCAGGAACGGTGCCCGCGAATGGACGCATAGAGCATGCCTGGATGGACCGC
>DATAIE010001110.1:0-2063 GCA_036262875.1 Verrucomicrobiales bacterium | reverse complement strand
TTCGTTTAGAATCTTCAGTTTCTCCGACTTCCTGGAAATAACTGCATCGTATCGCTTTCTTGCGGAAACATTCCGCGCCACCTTCGACGCGCCCACAATTTCTCCCGTGTCGTCCCGGATGGGTGAGATCGTCACTGAGATGTCCAGCAGAGTGCCGTCTTTTCGCTGCCGAACGGTCTCAAAATGGTCTATCCGTTCCCCGGCACGCAGCTTTGTCAGGATAACTTCCTCCTCCCCCTTCCGGTCCGGAGGAATGATTATCAATATCGATTTGCCCACCGCCTCTTGAGCGGTGAATCCAAAAATCCTTTCAGCTGACCGGTTCCAGCTTGTAATCGTACCGTCTAAGTTTTTGCTAATGATAGCATCGTCAGAGGATTCGATAATGGCCGTGAGAAGGGCTGAAGGAGAAGTTGGCATTATGCATACCCGGGGTTAATTCACTCCCCCCCATAGTGCAGATTGTGTTCCTCAAACCCGCTTCCCTCCCTGCTGAAAACCGCCTCCGGGACGCGCGCCGGTTTTCGGAATTTCTGATCTGTCGATAGTGGGCCTGACACGCATCTACCATCCTTCGCGGATCAAATTTCCAGTGACAGCCGCAACCGGCTCATTAGCATGCCGCACTTTCTGCAACTTCACTCCGCCATTCATGACCCTTCGCCTGCCCATCTTTGCCTTCAGTCTTTCACTCGCTGGAATCCTCTCCGCGCATGATGGCACTGATTCGATCCACAACGATTCCTTCGTCGCCACGTCCCCGGATGAAAAGGCGTGGACCGGTGACGGCGACTACAAATTCGCCACCACTCCGGACTGGGGGGCACCGCCTAAAGGACAGGCGCCCGGCTCGACTCACGGAGGAGTCGTCCGGGACAAAGCCGGCAACGTCTACGTCAGCACGAACACGAAGGGCATTCTGATTTACACCGCGGAGGGAGCTTTTCAGAAGGCCATTGGCGCGGAATTCAAAGAAATCCACGGCTTGAATATCCGCGAGGAAAAAGGCGAGGAGTTCATCTATGCCGCCTGGCTCGGCGGCGGACATGCCATCAAGATGAAACTGGACGGCACGGTGCTGCTGAAGATTCCCTGCCCCATGGAAAGCGGGAAATACAAGGACGCCAAGCAGTTCAAAGTCACCTCCGTCGACAGCGCGCCGGACGGCTCGATCTTCGTGGCCGACGGCTACGGCCTGTCTTTCATCCACAAATTCGATGCCACCGGCAAGTATCTGCTTTCCTTTGGCGGGGACGGAACGGATGACGATCACTTCAAGACCTGTCACGGAGTGGGCGTGGATCTGCGCGGCGAAAAGCCCCTGCTGCTTGTTTGCGACCGCGCCAACCGCCGGTTGCAGCATTTTGACCTCAATGGGAAATTCGTCGCCAACGTGGCGAAAAACCTGAACCTGCCCTGCGCGGTCTCGTTCGACGGGAAGATGGTAGCCATCGCCGAACTGCAGGGCCGGGTCACAATCCTCGACGGCAGCAACAAGGAAGTCGCCCACCTGGGTGACAATCAGGATCCCAAACAGCGCGGCAACTACAATGTGCCCCCTGACCAGTGGAAGCCGCTCCTCTTCACCGCTCCGCACGGCCTGTGCTGGGACGGCAAGGGCGGTCTTTTTGTGGAGGACTGGAATGCCACCGGACGGGTCCGTCACCTGGGACGCTTGAAGTAAGAAGCCCGATCATGAGACGCCTCTTCGCGGTCCTGTTGCTGGCGGTGAGTGCCGCCCGGGCCGCTGGTGATGCCGCATTCGATGCCGCCGTCGACGGTGCCGTGCCTTCGGTGCCGCGCAGGGCCACGGTCATCATTGCCGACAAGCAGCCGGATGGCACTCTCGTCTTTCGCACCACTCACTACAAAGGCGAGGGGGACGCCAATGACTTCTGGCCCGCATCGACCATCAAGCTCTACGCGGCGCTCGCCGCGCTGGAGCAGGTGACGGAGCTGGGCCTGCCGCTCGACGTGACGGTTGGCTTCGAACATCGCGACGCGAACAACCACTGGGTCATGGACTGCGCCCGCACCATGCGGGAAATGCTCAACGAAGTATT
>DATAIE010001109.1:0-1538 GCA_036262875.1 Verrucomicrobiales bacterium | reverse complement strand
GCTCGCCGTGGACGGTGCTCCCGCACCGGTCCGCACCTTTTCTCTTCCAAAGGGTTTTCCGCTGCTCCCTCAGACGGTGCTGCCGGGCCCTGCGTATCTCATGGCGGGCCCCATGCTCGGGCACACCGGTCCGGCGGAGGCGCGGCTCTGGATCAGAGCTACCGCTCCGGTGCCGTGGAGTGTGCGCCTCTCGGAATCCCCGGCGATGGAAAATGCCCGTGAAGTGCCGGGCCCGGCCTTGAACGAGAGCTCCGCGTGCACCGGGATCGTGACGCTGGACGGGCTGAAGCCGGCCACGCGCTATTATTATGAGGTCCTTCTCGAGGGCCGGCCGCAGGCGGTCGCACCGTTTCCCCATTTCGTCACCGCTCCGGAAAAGGGAACCAAAGGCCGCCAGCGCATCGCCTTCGGCTCCTGCGTTGGTGATACTCCCGCAGACGCTGCGGGGGCGTGGGGGGAACTGGCCACACGCCGTGATATGGGATACGCCGCCGGCGGGTTCGATCTTCTGCTCATGGTCGGCGACAACCACTACGGCAACACCACCGAGATTCCGAAGCTGCGCACGTATTACACCGCCCACCGCTTGACTCCGGGCTGGCGCGAACTCAGTGCGCACCGGCCCGTCTACGCCATCTGGGACGATCACGATTTTGGTCCTAACAACTCTGACGGCACGCAAAAGGGCAAGGAGGATTCCCTGCGCGTCTTCCGGGAATTCTGGGCGAATCCCTCCAGCGGCGAGCCTGACAATCCCGGCTGCTACTTCACCTTCCAGCGCGGCGACGTGCAGTTTTTCATGCTCGATGGACGCTACCACAGGTCTCCGGACAACGCGAAGGACGGCCCGGATAAAACGATGTTTGGCACGGCGCAGATCGCATGGCTCAAACGCGAACTCCTCGCCTCCAAAGCCACCGTCAAACTTCTCTCCAACGGCAGCGAATGGCAGACGTTTGGCTCCGCCGATTCTTATTCCCGCTACCGCACCGAGCGCGATGCGCTGCTCAAATGGATCGACCAGGAGAAGATCACGGGGGTCGTTTTGCTGAGCGGAGACCGGCATTTCTGTTCCGGCTATCAGGTGCTCGGGCGTTTTGTGGAACTGGTGAGCAGCCCGCTCGGCAGCCGCAATGCCCTGCTCACGCCGAATGCGGAGCGTTTCACCGGTCACGATGAAGGCAGCCTCTGGATGATCCTGGATATCGACACCACAGGAACGGAGCCGGCCTTTACCTATGAGATTTGTCAGGCCGGCGGCGGCATTCTCGAGCGCCGCGACCTTACCTGGGACCAGCTCCATGGGCGTGCGCCCATCGCGCCATCCTCTCTGCCCCTTCATTCCCCGCGGCGGCCTCTTGCCATTATGCGAAAGTGAAAGCGTCTGTCCGGTAGAGTGTTTGCCGAAAGAAAATTCCGGAAAGGGTCTTATGCGAAGTGCTGCTTCCCTTTCCGGTGAACGCTCTACCTCCTTTCTCTTCGGAAGCGCTAAAAGCGCGAAAGAACAAAGCCCAGGGCCAGCCTGCGAAGCAGGCGCA
>DATAIE010001108.1:0-6477 GCA_036262875.1 Verrucomicrobiales bacterium | reverse complement strand
TCACGACCTCAAGGACAGCAACCGCTTCCATCTGATCGCCCGTTTTCACAAAGGCGACCGCCCGAAACGCAATGGCGGGACGCGGAAGTATCTTCGGGTGGCATGGTATGCGATCGGCGAGAAACCGCAGCCTGTGGAACCCGTGAAAGTGATTCCCGTCAAACCGGGTGACCCTGAACCGAAAGTGCTGCCGCCGCTTCCTGCCCCGGTCTTCGCGCGGTCTTTGACTTTGCTCGGTGGATTGACTCCCGCCAACGATGCCAGTGAATCCGCGAAACCGGACGCATCGCGCATCAAGGTTTTCGATCATCCCAATCCGTTTATCACCTGGCAGGTGGACGGTATCACCGCCTCCAGTGTCGACAGTCAGTTTGAAGTGACCATCTCCCGCCTCAATGAGGGCGGTCGACTGGATACCCTTCACAAACTTAAATCGGCGCAGCTTGCCCGCACCACCGAGGGACGGCTGCGGGGACTGCCAGCGGGAGTCTCCACTCCGAATTTGGAAAACGGAACCTACCGCGTGACCGTAGAGGAAAAGCCGGCAACAGGCAGCGCGCCCGCAGCCGGCAAACTGCTGGAGCCGGTGGCGGCGTGGATCGAAGTGAAGACGCCGTTCAACTGGGTGCCGTGGCTGCTCGGCGTTTCGGCGCTCGGAGCTGTGAGCGTGATCGGTTACTCCGTCTGGTCGCTGAGACGTTAGGAGGGCTGTTCCGCCCGGAGAGATTCCAGTGCCTTTTCCATAGAGGCTGGGTCCATGATGGAATGGACGATCGTGCCTTTGCGAATGCGGCCCAGCATTCCGGCCAGTTGGCCGCCGGGGCCGAGTTCGAGGAAATGGGTTTGCCCTTCGTTCAACAGATACTCCATGCTTTGAGCCCAGCGCACGGAGCCGGTGACCTGGTTTTCGAGAGTTCGGCGGATTTCTTCAGCAGTACTGACGGGACGGGCTTCCAGATTGCAGACGACTGGAAACCGGGGTGTCTTCATTTCTGTCTGCGCCAGTTCAGCGGCGAGCTTGTCCTGGGCGGGCTGCATGAGCCGGCTGTGATAGGCACCCGCCACGGGCAGCTCTTTGCCGCGCAGGCCGCGTTCTTTGGCGAGTACCGCCACCCGGGCGATGCCCTCCTTCGTTCCGCTGAGAACGATCTGGCCGGGCGTGTTGAAGTTCGCCATATCGACATCCGCATCAGTCGCGAGTTGGCGGATTTGCGCCTCTTCGCCGCCGAGCATGGCGATCATGCTGCCGCTGGTGGCCTGGCAGGCTTCCTCCATGAAAAGCCCACGCCGGGCGACAAGCTTCAAGCCGGTCTCAAAATCAAATGTTCCCGCCGCAGCGTGCGCGGTGAATTCCCCCAGCGAAAGCCCCGCCGCAGCGGCGATTTCCAGTTCCGGCGCCTGCTCGCGCAGCACAGCGAGGCAAGCCAGCCCATGGGCGTAGAGCGCAGGCTGACACCGGCTGGTGCGTGTCAGTTCCTCCATCGGCCCGTCGAACATGACATTCGTCAGGGAAAAGCCGAGCGCGGCATCGGCCTGGTCGAAGAGAGCGCGGGCGGCAGGAAAGGCGGCGGCAAGTTCGCGGCCCATGCCGACGGCCTGGGCACCCTGGCCGGAGAAAAGAAGGGTAATGGGAGGCATAGAGATATCAGAGGCAGGTTTCAGTTTTCAGGCTTCCGGATGGCACCAGTCACTAAAAACGGAAAGCCGAAACTGAAATCTCACTCGGCATCCTCTTTCGGCTTCGGCAACAGAAAACCGGCGATGAAAGCGATGACCGCCATCGCTGTGCCGATGATCCCGGCCGCCATGGCGATGTGCTTTGGCAGCAGCGGGCCGCTGCCGGCGAGCATAGGTGCCAGCCAGCTCGTGTTCAGGGTGGCCATGACCGTACCGATCATGCGGCCGCCCACATTGGTGGCGAAACTGCCGCCGGTGCCGCGGAGGTGCAGCGGGAATACCTTGGGCAGGTATTCGCCGAGGTAGCTGAACTGGGCCACCGTAAGCAGGCCGCAGACAAAGTAGCTCCAGAGGAACAGTTCGCCGCCTTTTTCAAAGAACACAAAATACGTGAGGGGCAGTACCGCCAAAGCGGGCACCTGAAACACCTTCAGGATCGCGACGCGGCTGATGCCGAAAATAAGCAGCGCAGCCAGGAGAATCCGACCGATGAGCCCGCCCATTTCCTGGCGGAACTGCACGGTGTCGCTCATTTTTTTGACCACATCGTTGAGCGGCTTCTGTTTTCCGATATTGGCTTTGATCTCAGCGATAACCGCCGGACGTCCGGGATCGTTGGCCGGCAGGGCGTTCAGCTTTGTGTTGAGCGCCTCGGCCTCCTTGCGCAGCGGAGCAAGCTGGGCAGCCTGAGGTTTCAATTCGGGCAGGCCGGGAGTGACGCGGGCCACGGTGACTTGCAGCGCACCAAAGGCGATACCGTAAGCGCAGGCGGAAAGGATGGCCGTGACAATGGTCGCGCGGCGCAACTCGGGTGCGAAGAGCGCACCAAAGCTGGGGCGCTTCAACGTTCCGGCGGCACGTTTCTCCTTCCACACTTTCGACTCCGGCACGAAGGGCAGCATCAGCACGATGGGAATTGCCGGCAGCAGGCCCGTCATGAGCAGGTAGCGCCAGGAACCCGGTTCGGTGGCGCCGAAGGACAGCGGAAGGCCCACGTGCGCGAGATCGTGGATGTGGTCCGAGATCCAAATGCTGACCGCGGTGACGAATACCCCGCCGAGGGAGGCAAACGCCTGGGTGATGCCCAGCCATTTCCCCCGCTGTGCTTTGTCCTCAAAGACTTCCGCCAGCCAGGTGATCGCGGCAACGAACTCCACACATACGCCGATGAACGTCGTACTGCGGAAGAAGACGAAGGCCGGCAGGGAGGTGGAGTAGGCCGCGCAAAACGGCGAGACCGAATAGATGAGGATGCTGAGCGCCATCACCTTCTTGCGCCCCAGTTTGTCCACAAGCCATCCGCCAAGCAGACCGAAGACGCCGCCGCAGAGCGCTGAAATCCACAGCAGTCTTCCCACCCAGTCGGTCACCACCGGATTATTGAGCGGAAGCTTGAGCAGTTCCGCAATCGCCGGGGCGGCCACCAGCGGCGTCATCAGCAACTCATAGGTGTCGAACAGGAACCCGATAGAGGCGATGATGATGATGAGCCACTGCGTGGAGGTAAGGCGTTGATTCATAGGCGGGAGAGGGAATGGGCGACTGGAACGGGGGGCGGAGGACCTGGCAACGAGAAATCCCCCGCGTGCGTGGAAAGCCGGGGCCGTTCTCTGAAGTCCTCCATCACGGGGCAACGAATACCCAGACTCCGTCCGTCCACGGAGTGCCGATATAGGTGTCCGCAGGCAGTGGAAATTCGGCATCGTGGCCGACAACGATGCCATAAGAATAAAAGCCGCCACCCCAGTTCAGCATGATCACAGGCGAACCCGTTGATTTCGGTTCGACGATAACCGATCGTGGAGGCCCCCAGTAAGAGGAGTTGAGGTAAGGAGGAACGATCGCAAGACTTCCGCCGGTTTCAGCCAGGGCTGCGACTTCAGGCGAGGACTGCAATCGTTTCAATGCCGGAAGATCCATGCCCCACTTCGCACCGCAGAAGCGTCCAAGGGTTAATGGGACACCCACGAGATGAACCGTGACCATCGCGGTGAGCGCCGCGAGAAAACAGACCAGCCGGAACGCCACCCCTCTCCGGCCGCAACCGGATTCCATATCCCTGTACCGTTTGGGAAACACCGACAAAAACACTTGAAGCAGGAAAATGTAAGAAAAAAGGTAAAACAGGAAAGGGGCCCAGATGAACAGGTCGAAAATGCCGGAGAACATCCGGGGAGAGAGCCCGACTAAAAACAGTGGCGCCCAATAAAGCGCCAGGGCGATAAAAAACCACACAGTCCACCATCCAGTGCCGCACCTCCTGACGAGTTTCGGTTTCGATGAATCCGGCGGTGACCCTGGGTCCCCTGGCTGCGAAGCGGGCTGCCCGTGACTTTGAGGATCGAGAGACATGAACGGAGAGTCGGGTGCAAAATACGCTGGCGCTTTTCTACCGCAATGATGGGCTGCCGTCACTCCAATGCGTGTCTTGACCCCGGTGATTGCGGGCGCTTCGTGGCCTCCGGCATTTCAGCCTTATCATTCCCCCTCCTTATGAAACGATCTTTCCTGCTGTCGCTTTTCGCCACCGTTTGTTTCGCGATCCCGTTCCTGCAGGCTGCACCGCCGGAGGAAGGTGCAGACGGGGAGGATGTCATCGGGCCTGACTATACTGACGCACCGGAGTTGAAGCCCGCGGAGGGAGTGCCGCGGGGTACGGTGCATTTGTTCGCGATGCAGTCGACCGACAGCAAGATCTATCCCGGCCTCAAGGGTCCCTACACGCGAAAGTGTGCCGTCTACGTACCGGCGCAATACAAGGCCGGGAGCCCGGTGCCCTTCATAGTGGTCCAGGACGGGATGGGAGAAGTGAACCGTCTTGCGCCGGCTCTGGATTCGCTCATCGCCGCCAAAAAGCTGCCGGTGATCGCGGCGGTCTTCATCAACTCCGGTGGAGGGGACGGCAAAGGGAGCGAGCGCGGGCTGGAGTATGATACGGTCTCCGAAGCCTACTCGAAGTTTGTGGAAACAGAAGTCCTGCCGCTGGCGGCAAAGGAGGGAAAGGTGACTTTTACCACTGATCCGGAAGGCCGGGCGGTAATGGGAGCCAGCAGCGGCGCGGCCTGTGCCTTCACCATGGCCTGGTTCCGTCCGGACCTCTACCGCCGGGTGCTGAGCTATTCCGGAACTTACGTGGATCAGCAGTCGCCGAAGAATGCGGCGTCCCCGCACGGCGCGTGGGAATATCACGAGCACCTCATCCCGCAGAATCCCGCGAAACCGATCCGGATCTGGCTGCATGTTTCCGAAAACGACAATGGCCCGAAGAAGGACGAGGCTTCTCTGCACAATTGGGTGATGGCCAATCAGCGCATGGCGGCAGCGCTCAAGGCGAAGGGGTATCATTACCGCTATGTGTTCTCCAAAGCGTCCGGGCATGTGGATGGACGGGTGGTGAAGCAAACACTGCCGGGCGCGCTCCTGTGGCTGTGGCACGGGTATACTCCGAAACCGTGAGTTGATAGGCGCTTGCAGGTGGTGCGAAGCTCCTGCCGGGTGCAGGAAGCATGCCCCGCCCACCGGGTTGACGGGAGGGAGGACGGCATTATGCCAAAGCGATGTCCGATAACCCCTATGCGACGCCTGAATCAATGCCGGTGCCGATGTCCCCGAAAAACCGGGCCATCTGGAAACGGGAACTCAAGACCGCCCGTGTCATTCTGATTGTCATCGGGCTCATTCAGTTGGGCCTTGGAGTATATCTTGTCTTCCACTTCAAGAACGCCTCCGAAGAGGCATCGCGGGCGAAAGCGGCCCACATGGGACCGGGATACTATTTTGACCAGACGAAGTTCGAGGAGGAGTTCGAAAAAGTCAAAATCACCGCTTACGCCCGGGCGAGCATCCCGGCTTTATTCGGAGTCTATTTCCTCGTCATGGCGGCGCTGGTATTCAAGTTCCCCATCGGCGCGACACTGTCATCGGTGATTCTGTATCTGATGGGACACATTGCCGATTTGATCGTCAGTCAAAGCGCCTTCTATCAGGGAATCCTGATCAAGTTACTTTTCATGGCCATTCTGTGGAAGGCCTTCCAGAGTGCGCGGACGGCGCAGGTGGCTCTGGGGAATGCACAGGCTGGTTAAGAAGACGCGGCCTCTCCCCCGGCAGGGTCCAGCCCCCATTTGTTCGAAAAACGGCTTCCATATGTTTCGCGGGCCTGGTGCAGGTTGACGGGCCGGGAAACGGATGTTAACGCGACCATCATGTCCGACAATCCCTACGCTACGCCCGAGACGATGACCGTGACCCCGGAGCGGCGGGCGATCTGGACCAAGGAGTTGAAGAGTGGGCGGGTCATTTTGATCATTGTGGGGATCATCCAACTGCTTCTTGGAACGCTCTCGTTAGTCAACTTTAAGTCCGACCTTGAAGAACAGAAAAAGGCTGAAGTCGCAAAAATGCCCGGTTATTATTTTGACCAGCAGTCTTTTGATGCGGGGTTCGAAGAGCAGAAAGTCCTGCTATACGGGTTGGGCTCCATCCCAGTTTTGATTGGCATCTACTTCTTCATAATGGCGGCGCTGATTTTTAAATTCCCAGTTGGAGTGACGCTCTCCTCACTTATCGTGTTCGTCATCACGAATGCCGTGACTGCGTATTTTGACCCGACTTCCATTGCCAAGGGAATCATTCTGAAGGTCATCTTCCTCGCAATATTATGGAAGGCGTTTCAGAGTGCGCGAACCGCCAAGTCTGCATTGCTGGCCTGAGTTTCGCCGGAGGGTGGTCGCTTTCAGTCGTCCTCCTGACCGAGTCCGATCAGCGCCGGATAAATATACTCCCGCAGACGGGCGGTGC
>DATAIE010001107.1:0-8062 GCA_036262875.1 Verrucomicrobiales bacterium | reverse complement strand
AGCCGGACTCGCTTTGCCGTCGATCGTTTTGGCAGTGTTTCCTTTTTACACCTCCTGGGTGTTCGTAAATGCAGGAATTGCGATGCTGCACGGAGCGGTCAAAAGGGGACTGCTGCTGCTTTCCTCCCCGTCCCTCGTGTTCATGACCGGCATTGCCGTCGCGGCCGTGGCACGACACTGGAGAAGTTAGCGGGAACGACTCCTGCAAAGAGCGCATTGTCCATTGCAAGCCGGACCGGTTCCGGGAGAGTTTGTCGCCCTTAATGAATACGCTAGTCCGCATCTTCCTCTACACAGGCCGTTACAAGTGGCGGGCGCTGACGACTTTTGTGCTGGCGGTATTATGCACATTGCTGGTGCTGGTGCTGCCGGGGGTCACGCAGAAATTCACTGACGAAGTCATCCCCCGCCGGCAGGAGGAACGCATCGTGGGGCTGGCAGCCCTCGCCATTGGAGCCATCGCCGTGCGGCAGGTGCTTTTCACCGCCCGGACGCTCTTCAATAACTCTTTCGAGCAGCGGGTGGTGCATGATTTGAGACGGCAACTCTATGACAAAATCCAGCGACTCCCGCTGCGGTGGTTCGACAACCAGCCGACGGGGGACATCATGTCCCGCCTCGCCAGCGACGTGCCGGCGATGGAACGGGTGATCATCGAGGGCATCGACCAGGGATTGAGCGGACTGCTGCAATTTACGATCGTGTTTGTCTATCTGTATACGCAGCACGCAGGTCTGGCCCTGTTGACGGTAGCTCCGCTGCCGCTGGTGGCTCTGGCGACGCTCATCTATCAGAAAGTCGCCGAATCCCGCTACAAGGCGTCGAGTGAAGCGGGCAGCGAACTGAACTCCCTGCTCCACGACAACATTGCCGGCATCCGCCAAATCAAGACCTACACCATCGAGCCGCAGGAACTGGACCGGTTCGATGCCCGCAGCCGCAAAGTGCAGCGGACACACATGAACGTCGTGAAAGCGAATGCGGCGGTGTGGCCGTTCGTTTCGCTGGTCGCGGAAAGCGGGATCGTCCTGACCATCGCGTTCGGAACCTATTGGATTCTCCACGGACAGACCACGCTGGGCACTCTCTTCGCGGTGCTGATGTCGTGGGCCTACCTTTATGATCCTATCAGCCGCATTTCACCTCTCTCACAAACCTTTGTGGGCGGCATCGCCTCCGGAAAGCGGGTCTTCAGCATTCTCGATCTGACCGAAGAGGCGAATCTCGTAGAGGGAGAACGCCCTGAGACGCTGAAAGGGCACGTCGTGTTTGAGGACGTTTCCTTTTCCTATAAAGACAAAGCTCCGACGGTGAGCGGCATCTCCATTGAGGCCCGTCCGGGCCAAACGATTGCTTTCGTAGGATCCACCGGAGCCGGAAAGAGCACGCTGCTGAACCTGCTGACGCGCCTCTACGAAGCGGACGGGGGACGCATTCTTCTCGACGGCCACGATGTAAAGAGTCTGTCCAAAGAGTGGCTGCGTGACCACATCGGATTCGTGACGCAGGAGAGTTTTCTCTTCAACGCCAGCATCCGTGAAAATCTCCTCCTGGCGAAACCGGACGCCACCGACGACGAGCTTTGGGAGGCGCTGCGGTCCGCCAATGCCGAGGGATTCGTGCAACGGATGGAAGGCGGACTGGACGCTGTCACCGGCGAACGGGGAACCCGGCTCAGCGGCGGCGAACGGCAGCGTCTCTCCATCGCCCGCGCGCTGCTGAAGAACCCCCAGGTGCTCCTGCTCGACGAAGCCACCAGCGCCGTGGACAATGCCACCGAAAGGCTGATCCAGGACGCACTGGAGCGGCTGCGGGAAAACCGCACGTGCTTCGTAATTGCCCACCGGCTCAGCACCGTGAAGAAGGCGGATTGCATCTACGCGCTGGAGGCGGGGCGCATCGTGGAAGAGGGAACGCACGCGGAATTGCTGGCGCACGGCGGACTTTATGCAAGACTGTGCGCTGCCGGTTTCCAGGAAAACCAGCATCCCGTCCCATGAACCGGCTTCTGCCTTTATTGATCGCCTGCGCCGCAGCCACTTTGTCCCGCGCGGCGGATGAACCCGCCAAAAAACCTCTCGTCGCCTGCATCGAGCCCACCCTGATGCGCACGGAGGCCTCCCGTCTTCTGCCTGGCTCGAAGAGGACCGTGATCGTGCCCGCGAGAGAGGACGAGTTTGGACTGGCCCGGCTTTCGAAGGAGGAATTTGCCGCCACGGGATTGAAGTGGGAGCAGTTCATGTCCCAGGCGGCTACCGCTGAAGCGGCCCATCTCAAGACGCTGAAGCCGGAGATACACCGCGATTCCAAAAACGTGGCGCAATATGCCGTGCTGAAATCGGAGAGCCATCTCACCGCCGGGATCGTGCTGTGCCCGGAGTTTTTCACTCAGTTCCGCGAGATCTTTGGCGACCGCCTCGTGGTGCTCATGCCGGACCGTTTCTCCGTTTTCGTTTTCGCACGCGGCTTCAATGAGTTCCAGACGATGGGACCAGGTATTCTTGAGAGACACTACCGCTCCACCTGGCCGTGCAGCGCAGAGGCCTTTGAGATCACCGCCGAAGGGCTGAAATGCCTGGGGGCATTCGAAGGCGATTCCTCCGCAAAGTCCGACCCGGCAAAGCCGGCGAACCAGAAGCCGGCGGCGAAACCGGCAAAGCCGGTTCCTGCGAAAGAGACGACGGGCAAGCCGGCTGCTCCGGCAAAGAAGGTAAAAAAGCCTTAGCAGTGATTGCCGCCGGATTTTTCCAGGCGATGATCCGGCAATGCGACCAGTCATTTCCCTTTCCCTTTGTTTTCTGTCCGCCGCTTTACCCGCGGCCGCGCTGGATCATCTCACCGTTCTCGGTGACAGTCTGACCAAAGAATATCAGGTGACGTATCCCGGATTGCCCCCGCTGGTGGAGGGGATCGATGCGACGAATCCCGGAGCCCGGAACTGGGCGGAGATTCTCAACAATTTCCGCAATGCCAACTTCGACAGCGGGGAGTTCAAGAACACGGCGTTTGTCAATATGTGGAAAGACATGCGGCTGCTCGGTCACGAATACAACTGGGCCGTCCCCGGAGCCACGGCGCGGACGATTCGCAACCTGCTCACCGATCCGAACGGGACCGAGATCGGCACTGATGCGGACTTCGCTCAGCTCAAGAATTTTGCGCAGGAATGGCAGCAGACGGGACCACGCCTCACCGCGCAGATGAGCACGACCTCTGCCGCCGCGGTGATCTGGTGCGGGGGCAACGATCTTCGTTACGGCACCACCGATCCCGCCGCGACCGTCGGCGGAGAAGCGATCCGCTACGAAACCATTTACAACGGAGATGGCACGGGCGCGGGAAATCCCGCACCCCTTATGGCCTCGATCAAGGCAAGCGTGCAGACGATCGCACAGTATGTGAAAACGGCGAATCCGGCGCTCCCGATCGTCATTTGTGCAGTTCCGCACGTGGGCTGCGCCCCGGAAGTCAAAGCCCAGTGGCCCACGGACCCCGTGCGCACCGGCCGCATCACGACCGCGCTCGAAGCGCTCAATGCGGACCTCAAGACCTGGACGGAGACCACTCTGGGCGGTGCATGGGTGGACACCTATGGCATCACCAAAGACCTCATCGACCACGGTTTCACGCTGGGCGGCGTGACCTTCGTCAACGGCAGCGACGTCAAGACCGCGGGCGATCCCACCTCCGCCCATAATCGCTACATTTTTTCCCACGATGGGTTCCATCCCACCTCCACCGTGCAGGCCGTGGTGGCACAGAAGGTCCAGGCGGCGCTGGCGGCGAAGTATCCCGCGAAGTTCGGCTCATCCCCGCCCCTCACAGACAGGGAGGTCCTCTCCAATGTCCTCGGTATTCCGGTGATTACCGGATACAACGAATTCATGACCGCCAGCGGAGCCCCGGTCGCCCTCCAGGGAGCGGATCAGGATGCCGACGGCGATGGACTGACGAACCTCGTGGAATTTGCTCTCGCCGGAAACGCGGCCTATTCCGCGAGTGCCCCCGCCCTGCCCGTGTCCGGCTTTGACAACAGCGGCCAGACGCCCGCTCTGGCCATGACATGGATGCCCCGCTACGCCAGCAATGTCTTTGCCGCCATCACCTGCCAGCAATCCACGGCGCTCAACGTGTGGACGGATGTCCCCGCGGGCCAGGTCACTGCCAACCCGGACGGCTCCCTGACCGCCCGGGTTCCCCGCCCCGCCTCCGGCCCGCTCTTTCTCCGCCTGAAGGTCACGTCCACGCCGTAAAAAGGGCCGGCACGGAAAAAATGCTCCGGCCCGTGACGGGTTGACGGAGCACAAAGGAGCGTCACACTTGAAGGTTCACCATGTCGCGGGTTCACATTCGCATCATCGCCGCTCTCATCGCCCTGACCGTCCTCTCAGCGACAGTCCTGGGAGGCTATTATATGTACCATGAGAACATGGTGCCTGAGAGGAAGCGGAAAGAGGAGGTGAAGGATCTTTTGAAGAAACAGGGCCCGAAAGTGGACCCTGGAAAGAAGGTATTTGAGCAGGCCATCGACTTCATCCGGCGCGGCGAGAAGGAGGCGGCCCGCGAAAAGCTGACCGAAATCGTGGAAGTCTACAAGGACTCGGAGCGGCTTCCCAATGCCCGGGAGGTCCTGGGCGAGATGAACATGGACCGCCTGTTTGAGCGGGCACCCATGCCTGGAAAGCAGGAGTATCCCGTGGGAAAGACCCGGCAGGATAATCTCATCGGCATCGCTTCGAAGTTTCAGACCACGGTTCCCTACATCAAACGGGTGAACCAATTGTTCGGCACCATCTTGAAGCCCGGAGACCGGCTGGTGGTCTACCCGCTGAATTTTGAAGTGGAGGTGCGGCTCAACGACAAAAAGATAACTCTGCTGAAGGATGGTCACTATTTCAAGGACTACACCATTCTCAGTCACCACCTTCCATTCCCCAAACTCAGCAAAACGACCACCGTCGCTGATGTCTACGGATGGCTGAATGAAAGGAAAATCCGGGCGGACGACGACCGTTATGAATGGGCGCAGAAGTGGGTGCAAACAGCCGGCAAAGGGTCGCGCAGCGGCATCATCTTCTGTCCTGAACCTCCGCCTCCGCCGGAGGGCTCCCTGCCCTCCCCCGCCGGCATCTATCTTTCCGCCGAAGACATGCGCGAACTCAGCACCATCCTCCGCCCCGGCGCACCTCTTCGCTTTCTCTAACTGGAATCTCCTGACGCACTCATGAAAATCGCGCCGCTCGAATTTGAAAAACCCATCCTCGAACTCCAGGAGCAACTGGATGACCTGATCAAAAAGGGATCGAGTCAGGATATGAACATCGACAAGGAGGTGTCCGCCATCCAGGCCAAGCTGGAGACGCTGCGCACGAACACCTACCGCAACCTCACGGCATGGCAGCGTGTGCAGATCGCCCGCCATCCGGCGCGCCCCTACATGCTCGACTATGCGGGTTTGTGTTTTGAGGAGTTCGTCGAACTGCACGGAGACCGTCATATCGGCAACGACCACGCCATGCCCGGAGGCCTCGCCACCATCGGATCGCACCGGGTGGTGCTCGTGGGCCACCAAAAGGGCCGGGACACCAAGGAGAATCTGAAGCGGAACTTTGGCTGCGCGCACCCGGAGGGCTATCGCAAGGCGCTGCGGCTGATGCGCATGGCGGACAAGTTCGATCTTCCCATCGTCAGCCTCATCGATACCCCTGGAGCCTATCCGGGCGTGCAGGCGGAGGAGCGGAACATTGCCGAGAGCATCGCCTTCAACCTCCGTGAAATGATGTCGCTGGGTGTGCCGGTGGTGGCGGTGGTCATCGGAGAGGGCGGCAGCGGCGGGGCGCTGGGGATCGGCGTCGCGGACCGCGTGCTCATGATGGAAAACGCCTACTATTCCGTGATCAGTCCGGAAGGCTGCGCCGCGATCCTGTGGAAGGACCGGAAGTTTGCGGAGGATGCCGCGGATGCCCTGCGCATCACCGCCTCGGATTTGCAGAAGTTCGGCATCGTGGACGCTGTTGTTTCCGAACCCATGGGGGGGGCGCACACGGCGCCGGAGGAGGCCGCGGCCTCTCTCAAAGCGGCGATCATCGCTCAACTGGACGAACTGTCCGGGCTGTCCCGGGAGCAAATCCGCCGGGGACGCTATGCCAAGTTCCGCAAGTTCGGAGAATTCAGTCTCGCCGCCGAACCGAACGGAAACGGAGGCTGATCATTTCCGCTTCAGCTTTCGCTGGGCAAGGTCCATGAATTGTTTGGCCTCGCCCACCCGGCAGAGGTGCGAGAGCATCACGAAGGCGGTGCCCGCAGCCGTGATGGTGAGGCCCAGCATGAAGCAGCGCAGAAGGAGGTGCGAATAAGCCCAGCGGGGTTCGAGCACATAGTGCCAGCCCATCCACGAGACGAGGCCGAGGGCAGTCACAGGAGCGATCTGCCGCAGAACGGAATCGAGCAGTTTCCGGCCTTCGAGGCCTCCGGCCAGTTTCGTCAGGATCGCGTAGAGAATGGTGAAGTTCAGGAAGGCCACCACCGCGGTGGTGAAGGCCAGCCAGGTGTGGTCTTTCCGAAGGACGTATACGAAAAGGGAATTGAGCGCGGCATTCACACCGATCGACAAAAAGGCCACATACATGGGAATGCGATTGCGTCCGATAGCGGTAAACGCGGGCTGCACGACCTTGAGGCACGCGTAAAAGACAAGCCCCACGCCGTACCAGCGCAACGCTCCGGCGGCGGCCTCCGTTTCCCATGACTTGAAATGGCCGTGTTCATAAAGGACGGAAATGATAGGGTGCGCCAGAACGAACAGCCCCACCGCACACGGAAAGGTGAGGAAAACGACCAGCCGGTTGCCGGACCCCAGCACCTCCCGGATCTTCGGGGTCATGCCCTCCATCGCCACGCGGGAAAGCACCGGCAGAGTGACCGTGGCGACCGCCACTCCGAACACACCCAGCGGCAACTGCATGAGACGAAACGCCACGTTGAGCCATGAGACCGGGCCATCCTCCTGTTGCAGGCTGGAAGCGAAGATGGTGTTCAGGAAGACATTGATCTGCACGCTGCTGCCGGCAATGATCGAAGGGACCATCAGTTGCAGAATGCGCCGCACGTCCGGGTCTTTCCAGTGACGATCGAACCGGAAAATGTAGCCGATGCGCTTCAGCGCGGGAAACTGCACGGCCAACTGCGCCATACCGCCCAAAAGCGTCCCGATGCTGAACCCGATCATGGCCCACTGCTCATTCGGCCCCATGAGCCACGCCAGCAGACAGCCCCCGGCGATCGAGCAGATATTGAAGAAGCTGCTGGCCATGGCCGGCGCGCCATAGACCTTCTTGGCATTCAGGATTCCCATCACGAGCGCCGCGAGAGACACCATGAGAATGAACGGAAACATGACCTGCGTGAGTCGCGTCGTAAATTCCTGCTTCTCCTGGCTCCATTCTCCGCCCATGACGCCCACGATGGGGCGCGCAAACAGGATCCCGAGAATCGAGACTCCGCTCATAAACACCGCCGTGAGGCTGAGCACGCGGTGAGCCAGCAGCCATGCCGCCTGATCGCCGTCCTTTTTGATCTTTTGCGAAAACACGGTGACAAACGCCGTGCTCAGCGCGCCTTCGGCAAAAAGGTCCCGGAGCAGATTGGGAATGCGAAACGCCGCGAGAAAGCAATCACGGGTGAAACGGGGAAACAGCGCGGCAAAGACAATCTCCCGGATCAATCCCAGCACCCGGCTGCACATGATGGCCAGAGCGACGATCCCGGTCGTCCTCGCGCTGGCCGGTTTCTCGTCATCCAGCGCCGGCGCAGGTTTGCGCGGTGAGGAGGGCTGCTCGAAATAGTGCAGGGACATCGCGTGTGATGTGTTTCACTTCGCCGCCCGCCGCAGTCTCTCCATGATGGCCACTCCCATTCCCCGCTCCGGCACAGGTTCGGCGATGATTTCATCCGCGCCGCACTCGTCAAGCTGACGCAGGCAATGGAAAAAGCGGACGGCAGCCTCGGGGAGCTTTCCGTTGCCCGGGCTGAGGGTGAGCGTTTGCTTCCAGTCCGCCAGGGA
>DATAIE010001106.1:0-1789 GCA_036262875.1 Verrucomicrobiales bacterium | reverse complement strand
GTGCACATAGGGAGCCGGTCGCGGCAGTTGGAGATAGGCGAGAAGGCGGGCTTCATCGATCACGCCTTTGGCCTGGTCATGCTCCAGCCGGTGGAAAAGGACGTGCGCTTTAAGCGAGTTGAATGCGGGGGCCAGCCGGGAAACGAATGCCTCCAGCCTGTCCAACCACGCCTCGCGCACTGCCGCGCTGCGCACGGCATCCTCACCGAACGCGGGCCGCAGCTTGCCGGCCCACGCGGTGACAAATTTTGAATTCTGAAGCAGCGCCGGACGCAGCTTCAACAGATCCTCCAACTGCGCCAGGGTCAGTTTTCCATGAATCGCAAATTCTCCGAATCCGCCCGATTCCTTCGTACCAAGATCATCGTTGATCAGCTTCACGAGGCCGGGAAAATCGGGCCGGTGAATGCGGTTCAGCAGATCGCGGCGGCGCGGGATGGTCCACTCCGTCTTGCCATTCCGCAGCACACTGACAAGGCCCTGCTCCGTGAGATTCCCGAAATTGTCATTCCCGTTCAGCGCATTCGCCAGAAATACGTCCCATGAAATGAGCGCGGGATCGAGTTTCGTCGCGAGGTCCGGTCTGGCGTCAGGGGTGATGCGCTGATGATTGTAGGTAATGTTCAGCTTATTGCGGAGATACACCAGACTGCCTGCGGGGTCTTTGGCGTAGTTGATCAGCGCGCGCCGGTTTTCGATTTCCTCACGCCGGGCGTTGCTGCCTTTGAAGCGGTCGCTCCACTCCTTGAGCATGGCGTCCACCTCCGTAGACTTTCCCTGGTTTTGCAGATGCAGCGCGTGGTAGTAATAGTAGTCGTCCGTGCCGGGGATCAGTTCCTTCAGCACCGCGTCGCGATCCGCGGAGATGGCGAACTTTTCCAGGAAGCTCGTTTCCTGAGCCGGGAGGAGTGCCGGCATGGCCGCCAGCAGCAACGGAGCAAGAAGACCGGGGACGACGCGGCGAACAGAGGTGGGTTTCATAACGGGTGGAAAACAGGGATTCGGAGGGTAACGATACCGATCCTACACAAGCGCCCGCCCCTGCCCAGCAGGGAGGTGTAAAGAAAGTGTCATGGGGCCCGCCAGGGCGGGAATGACGAAGCCGGAAACCAGAAGCCCGAAGAAATGGGGGGCGCAGTCAGGGGATCGGTTCCACTCCCGGTTTAGGTCCAGGGAACCATCCCTTGCGCCAGGGCCGTGGTGTTTCTACATAGCTCCTTCGATTCTTCGCGCGACTTCATGGCCCTATCCGGATTCCCCATCAATCTCAGTCTGCCTGACCTTTGGCAGCAGGAGGCGGTTCGCTATTTGAAGGCCGGGAGGGATGTCATCGTGGATGCGCCGACCGGGGCGGGAAAGACGCATGTTTTTGAACTGCTGGTGGACGCGGGTATCCGGGGGCAGGCCATCTATACGGTGCCGACGCGGGCGCTGGCGAATGACAAGCGGCTGGAGTGGCAGCGAAAGGGGTGGGATGTGGGAATCGTGACCGGTGATCTCTCGGAAAATCCGACGGCCCCGGTGGTGGTGGCCACACTGGAGACGCAGCGGGAAAAGCTTCTTCACGGAGACGGCCCTTCGGTTCTGGTCATCGACGAATATCAAATGCTGGCGGACCCGGTGCGCGGTCTCGCCTACGAACTGGCGATGGTACTGGCACCGGTGGATACCCGGCTGCTGCTGCTGAGCGGCAGTGTGGGCAATGCACGCGATGTGGCCGAGTGGCTGCGGCGACTGGGGCGAAATGTGGAGGTGGTGGCCACGGCAACCCGCCCTGTGCCTCTGGAGG
>DATAIE010001105.1:0-5203 GCA_036262875.1 Verrucomicrobiales bacterium | reverse complement strand
CAGAAGAGATGTCGGTCGCATCATGCCTGCCAAAGTAGACGCGGCGGCGAACGTGTCACTCGAATTGCGCCGCTATCACGATTTCCGTAAAAACAGGCGAAACCTCCTGATGATTACAGGACTCCGTAGGTCTTCATTTGCCACGCCAGCCAAAGGCCCAGCATGACGGCGATGCCCATGAGAAAGAGAGCCGCGATGGCCTGGCGGGAGCGTCCCCGGTTCCTCAAACGGCGCTGATACCGCGTGCGGGCACCGGTCCGGGAAACAGCAGGCGCCTCCTCGGCAGGGAGCGTGTTCCAGAAACGGAGACGGCGGGCGGATTCCATACCGGGGGCACCGGCAATGCTGGCCTCCAGCTTGTAGATGCGTTCTTTGATGGTGGTCTCCTGACTGCGGATTTCCTTCAGGCGGCGCTCAAGCTCGGCGCGTTTTGTCCTGGAGGATGGGCGGCGTGTTCTCGTAGTGGTGGACATGGCGGCGTAGATTGGAAACCGGACGAATGGCCGGTGCATTTTGACGGGTTGGACGCAGTCAGGCGTTAGCGGGAGAAAAGACGCACCAGCATATAGAAGAGTGCGGTGACGATCAGAGGCAGCGTAAAAGCTGCGCCGCAGAATGCCCATGTGCGGAAGGCGTTGCGGCTGATTTCGACAGGGAGACCCCCGGCACGCTGGCCGGTCGCTTCACGCACGTGCTGAGGAGCAGCGGCCGGTGCGGACGGCAGGACGGGAGCCGGCGCATTTGTCAGCATCTGCACGCGGGAGATCGCTTTTTGATATTCCTCGCGGGCGTCTTCGATGATTCCGAGAGCCCGGGTCAAATCATGCTGCAGTTCCTTTGGGTTCCACTGCTCGGGGTTCAGGGAATCGACGACATCGAGATGCTGGTGGAAGCTGTCTTTGATGACGAGCAACTGCTCCACGCGCTTCTGAGCTTCGTACGTCTCGCGGTCGAGCATCGCGATGGAACGGCTGAGTTTCTCCGCCATCTCCGTGCGGCCCTGCATGAAGTCCTTCTGCTTCCGACTGAGTTCCTCGAACTGCTGCTTCTCCTTTTCGAGCGCTTCGGCCTCGGCCCGCAGCATGGTCAAACGCTGCTGGGTGGTCTGCACGCGCTCGGCGAGATTTTCGGGTGCCATCCCCATCGCATCCGCAGGCAGCACCAGATCCCCGTGGGGACCGTCATCATAGTCCTGATGCAGTCCCGACACCGGAGAATACGCTCCCGTGGCAGGGCTCGAAGGGGAAACGGGGACGATTCGGCGAGTAGTGGGTGTAGTCATGCGTGGTAAGTGCAAGGCATTTAGCACGCATAAATATTACAGATTTCCTAAAAGCTCCAGTCTTTTCATTCGCCGAACGCTAAAAAAGATCGGCACACCCGCGATGAGTCCCGTTAATCCGGCGAGCGAAGCCGATGCCGCCACCCGGGTCCAAAGACGCTGCGCCGCCCATGCCTGCCCCTGGTGGCCACTGTCAAAAATCCCCGGCCAGATGAAGACGGCCATGAAGCCGAGAATGAAGAGGAAGTTCAGGATCAGACACAGAGTGCCCCCGAAACCGGAGACGATTTTGGCGGGACTGGCATCGTGAAAATTCGGAAACAGCACGCCGAGCGACAGCGCGAGAGCGGTGAGCCCGGTGCTCATGAAGATGATGGCTCCGCAGTAATACAGGAGTTCCGGACCGGGCATTCCCAGCTTGATGCCCGAGATGAACATCAGGGTGCAGGTCGCCAGGCCGGTAATGGCCGCGTACTGGAGAAGCTTTTGCCGGAAGACACGGGCCATTCCCACGGGGGAGAGTCCGAGAATCCACAGACGCCGCCCTTCGAGGCTGAACATGGGGAAAATGAACCGGGTCGTGAGTGTCGACAGCGTCAGGCTGCACACGCCGAAATTCAGACTGCTGAGCACCAGCTTGAAGAGAGGCTTGCTGGGGTCGGCGTCCGCGGCCCGATTCAGATTGGAGGCATACAGGAGGAGCAGCGAGAAGACGATGAGACAGGGCACCCACTGCGCCGGATCGCGGGAGAACTCCTTCAGATCCTTGCGAATGAGAGCCGCGGTATCCCGCCGGAGAAACGGCACCCGTCTCAGCCAGCCGCCCGTGAACGCCGACTCCAAGGCCACGCTGAACTTTTGCCGCCGGCGGCCCGTGCGCTGCGCCCGCCGCCACTGACTCAAATTCCAAGCCGGGAACGTCGCCCGGCTGGCCACCGCCGTGCAGGCCCAGCCCAGCATCATGGCCCAACTCAGGAGCAGCAGCCCGTAGAACAGGCCGCGCGATTCATAGCCGTGCGACCAGTGGAGCATCATTTCCGACATCCACGCGCTCGGCAGGAAGCGGTTCATCGTCACCTCGGTAAAACCGAGCACCTTCTTGAAGCCCTTGCCGATATCCGTGGTCTTTGCCAGTTCCGCGAGATCGGACGGTCCAAACCACCCTGACAGAATCTTCCACGCGCCCAGCGCCACGACGATGATCGTGATCACCTTCAGCGTCGTTCCCCACCAGCGGACCAGCGCCGCCACCAGCATGGCGGCGACCGCGGCGGGCAGCATGAGCAGCAGCGGGTAAATGACGGCGCATTTTACGTAAAACATGGGCCCGGCGCCGAAGGTGCGCCCCACACTGGCGAGGAGCGGGGCACTGAGAATGGCCAGCCCCCAACTGCTCACGATGAAGGACTCGATGGTTTTCCAAAGAAAGATCGCCCGCGGGCTGAGGGGCGTCGTGAGGAGCCACGGCGTCTCCTTCCCCCGGAACAGCCCGCTGTAGAGCAGCACCGCATTGGAGAAGATGAGCATCACCATGAAGAAAAAGTACGTCATGTAGAGCACCCGCGTGGTGAGCATGAGCCCGATCCCCGGCATGGACATGACGTATTCCAGGCCCCGGTTGAACATCCAGTAACCGGCGACCATGTACCCGCCGAGAAAGAGGAGAATCGTGACCGAAAGCAGCCGTGAGTGCTGGGCCGTTTGCCGGGCTTTCGCGCGAAAAGTGCGCCAGTGGACGCGGGCAAGGAGGGCGATTTCGGCGGCGAGGGTCATGTAAAAGAGGACCGGCCACCATGACACACGTTCAAACGGCGCGCCTTGAAATTCTGCCAGGCGGCGGAAATTCAACAGTTGAGGGATTGGCCGCGTGATCTACGGTCCGCCCCCATGAACGGAAAAATTCTCGCCATTCTTGTGGCCACCATCCTGCCCGTTGCGGGCGAAGTCTTCATCCCGGGAGCCGGAAAAACAGAGTGGCGCTACCTCACGGGTGGAACCGCCGCAAAGAACTGGCAAAACGGGGATTTCGATGATGCCGCGTGGTCTGCGGGCAAAGGGCCGGTGGGATTCGGAGAGCGCGGACTCGGCACGGAGATCAAGCACGCTGCCGGCAATAAGCCCGTCACCGCATGGTTCCGCCATCACTTTGAAGCCGCACCGGAAATGGCGGGTGAGAAGGCGCTGATCCTGACGCTCCGCGCTCAGGACGGAGCCGTTGTCTATCTGAACGGAAAGGAAATCGCGCGCGTCAATCTGCCCGCCGATGCAGGTGCTGAAACTCCGGCCACGGCCAACACCGACGGGGATTCCCGGAAACTCTCCATCAAAGGCGCGCCTCTTCAAAAAGGCAGCAACATCCTCGCCGTGGAGGTCCACCAGGCCGCGGCGAAAAGCGATGGGTTGGTCCTCGATGCCTCCCTGCGCACGGACGATATGCGCCCGGCGGGGTCCGCCACCCTCACGGAATCCGCCCGTGAAGCGACGATGGCCTATTATACGAAACACTACATCGCTCCGGAGATGAAAGTGCCGGACGGCTACGTTGACGGCGGACGGCGCATGGTTGTCGGCAAGAATGCGGTCGTCATTTCCGGGCGCGAGATTCTCGTCATCGACCGCACCAAAGACGCGGCTCTCCGCAAACAACTGGCCTACGCCAAAGACCCGGAACTCCTCAAACTCCCCACCGCGGAGCGCGCCAAAAAGCTGGCGCAATATGTCGATAAGGTGCTCTCTCCAGGTGGCGACCGCCGCGCCGCCATGCAGGCGGTGGAGGAATTCACCACAGAATACGCCAACCGCCCCGTCCTCTTTGGCGAAATGGAGGAGGCCTGCCAGTCCGGTGTTTGCCGTCACCGGGCGCTCCTTTTCAAAATGCTCTGCGACGACGCCGGCCTGAAATCGGCCCTCGTGAGGGGTAACTATTCCGATGGCCGCTCAGGCGGTGGCCACGCGTGGAATGAACTCATCCTGGACGACGGAGCCCGCGTCATTGTCGATGTCATGAATCCCCGGCCTGATTTTCAGTTCCTGCCCGAAACCGCCCCGGAGGCGAAGCACTACATCACCGTAAAGAACGAAGGCATTTATCCGAGAAAACCGGAAGGCAAACCGTGAGCGGCTCAGGCCGGGAATATCCATGAAACTCACGGGTGACCTTCAGAGCCCCTGGCTCATCCATGCCAAAGGAGTTCTTTTTCTGATCGCCGGATTGTTGGCTGCCGGGCTGATCCTGCTTGAGCTTCCGTCCCTCCGGATCGCGGGTCTTCTGCTGATCACCGTCTGGGCTTTCTGCCGGTTCTATTACTATCTGTTCTACGTGCTGGAGCGGTATCTCGGCCACGAGAAGCGGTTTGCCGGCGTCTTCGATGCGCTCTGCAGTCTGCTGCGTCCCAAAAGAAGGAACGATAAAGATTCGTGACGTCACACGACCGGAGGTTTCCGGTTCTTTGGCAGCGGTGCCGGAATTCCGGGCTGCTCCTGCTCGACGAGGATCTCTTCCTCCTTCCATTCCTGCATCCCCCCGCCCTGACCGATCGGCCAGATGTGAAATCCGCCGGTTGTGTCATCCAGCTTCCACGTGCCCCAAATGCCTTTGTTCTCGCGGAATCCCTGATAGTCCACGGAATGGAGTCCCACATAGGACTTCGTCCACTCGCACTCGCCCGCGTCTTCTGAATAGCTTCCGGCGATCGTGAATTCGGCGATCCCGTCCGCACCGTCGCCCGTTAGGATACCGCCTTTGAACTCAAGGCGGAGATCCATCAGGAAGCGCTTGTCGCTGCCGCGGTGAGTGTAAAAGCCCACCCATTCACCGGAAGGAAAATCGATCATGACTACGGAAGCACCTCGACTTTCACTTCACAAACGGCGGAGCGCCCCTGGTCGTCGAGAACGCGGAGCTTCGATGAGCCGGGGACG
>DATAIE010001104.1:0-3178 GCA_036262875.1 Verrucomicrobiales bacterium | reverse complement strand
CTCCGCTGGAAGGATTCAAAGCGGAAACAACGACGCCCATCGACCGATTCGTGGCCGCCCGCCTTGCCGCGGAAAAGCTCTCCCCTTCCCCTCCAGCCGATCCCGCCGCCCTCATCCGCCGTGTGACGCTGGATCTTACGGGGCTCCCGCCGGAGCAGGCTGCTATGGATGTTCTGCTCCGTGCAGCGAATCAAGGAAGTGCCGTCTTTGATCAGTACTACACCCGGCATGTGGAGAATCTTCTCGCCTCTCCCCAATACGGCGAACGCTGGGCACGGAAGTGGCTGGACCTCGCCCGTTATGCGGACACGAATGGTTATGAAAAAGACCGCGCCCGCCAGATCTGGCCGTGGCGGGACTGGGTGGTGCGAGCGCTCAATGCGGACATGCCATTCGATGAGTTCACTATCGAGCAACTGGCGGGAGACATGCTTCCCAACGCCACAGCGCAGCAGATCATCGCGACGGGATTCCACCGCAACTCGATGCTCAATGAAGAGGGCGGCATCGATCCTCTGGAGTTCCGCTTCCACGCGATGACCGACCGCATGGCCGTTACCGGTGCGACGTGGCTGGGCCTCACCATTCAGTGCGCGCAGTGCCACACGCATAAGTTCGATCCCATTCCGCATAAGGAATACTATCAAATGATGGCGTTCCTCGACAACGCCGATGAGCCCGACTATGCCATCCGTCCTGCGGATGCGGACAAACAGGAGCAGCAGCGCGCCGCCAAAGTAAAGGAACTGACCGCCGCCCTTCCTGATAAATGGCCCGCGGACACCATCCGCTGGACCACCGCACGCCCCCTGCGGGTCACGGCGGGCAATGAAGCGGCAAAAATTCTCGAAGACGGCAGCGCACTGTTTCCGCCGCATGGTCCGGACAAGACGCAATATGTTTTCGAACTCGACGCCCCTGCCGGTGACGTCTCCCATCTAAAAATGGAGGCCCTGACTGATCCGTCCCTGCCTTCGCACGGCCCTGGCCGGACGCCGCACGGCAATTTTGTCCTGACGGAAATCTCCGTCTCTGGAGAGCAAAACGCCGTCATCACCTCTGCCGAGGCCAACGCGGAGCAGAACACCTTCCCTGTCTCCAAAGCATTCGACGGCAACCAGACCACGGGCTGGGCGGTGGATGTGGGAGGCGGCAAGTTGAATCAGAACAAGGCGGCAACCTTCCACTTCGCCAAACCCGCGCGGGGTAAACTCACGGTCACCCTCAATCAGCAGTACGGCGGCGGTCACACCATGGGACGGGTGCGCCTGAGTCTCGGCACCAGCGTTTCGAAAAGCTCCGCGCGTGACGCTATGGAGCGGGCCTTTGCGGCATGGCTTCCGGTCGAGCGGGCCCGCGCCGTCCCGTGGATACCCGCCAAACCTGAGCGTGCAGTTTCCAATTCTCCGCTGCTCACTGTTCTCCCTGACAACTCCATTCTCGCCAGCGGCGACATCACCAAGGCGGACACCTACGATCTTACATTCAAGACGGACCTGACCGGCATCACCGCCCTCAAACTGGAAGTCCTCCCCCACGACAGTCTCCCAGGCCGCGGTCCGGGCATGGCCTTTTACGAAGGACCGAAAGGCGACTTCTTCATGGGTGAATTCCAGCTCACCAGCGGCGGCCAGCCTGTGAAATTCACCTCCGCCACGGACAGCTACACCAAGAACGGATTTGGGAGCAACGCGGGTTCCCGCCAGGCGATCGATGGTGATCCTCAAACCGGCTGGAGCACCAGCGGAGCGGAAGGCAAAGCGAACGAGGCGGTTTTCGTGCTGGAAAAACCCCTTAACCCCGGGAATGCCGCGCTTTCTTTGAGGATGATGTTCGGCAGACACTTCGCCTGTTCGCTGGGACACTTCCGGATTTCATTCACCACCGCGCCTAAGCCCGTGGCTTCACCGCTCAGCGCGGAAGTGCAAACACTGCTGGCGAAACAGGACGCCTCCCTGACAACAGTTGAACGAAACACCCTGCGCACCGCCTTCCTCCTCACCGCTCCGGAACTGGCGGCGGCGAGAAAGGAAATCGATGAGATGAGCAAACCAGCCTCTTTTCAATCCACGCTCGTGATGCGTGAGCGGCCTGCTGCCAATCCCCGACCGACGTTTATTCGCCACCGGGGCGAGTTCACGCAGCCGGAAGAGAAGGTAAATCCGGGAGTGCTCAGCGTGCTTCCTCCGCTGCCCGCCGGCGTTCCCAGCAATCGTCTTTCGTTCGCGCGCTGGCTCGTGAGCCGGGAAAATCCTCTCACCGCCCGGGTGGTGGTGAACCGCCAATGGGCGGCATTTTTCGGACGCGGACTTGTCAGGACGCAGGAGGACTTCGGTTATCAGGGCGAACTTCCTACCCACCCCGGGTTGCTCGACTGGCTGGCCATCGAGTTCATGGAAAGCGGATGGTCCATGAAAAAACTGCACCGCCTCATCGTGATGAGCGCCACCTACCGGCAGTCATCCATGGTGACCGGCCGGGGAGCGGAAGTTGATGCAGAAAATCTGCTCCTCTGGCGGGGCCCGCGCCACCGGCTGGAAGCCGAGCAAATCCGCGACAGCGCTCTCGCCGTCACGGGCCTCCTTTCCACAAAGATGGGCGGCCCGGGCGTCTTCCCTCCTCAGCCTGCCGGCGTGACGACGGAAGGAACGTATGGCCCCATGCAGTGGGTGCCCGCGACAGGCGAAGACCGCTTTCGCCGCAGTCTCTATACCTTCACGAAGCGCACCGCGCCGTTTGCCATGAGCAATACCTTCGACGCTCCCACCGGCGAAGCCTGCGTCGCCCGCCGGGATGTCTCCAATACGCCGCTGCAATCTCTGACGCTGCTCAATGACGTCATGTTCATGGAGGCCGCGCAGGCCATGGCCAAACAAATCGCCGCTCAGTCCGGTACCCTCGACGAAAAACTGGGAGCGGTGATCCGGCGCATCCTCTGCCGGCCTCCAGCAAAGGAAGAGGTCGACACCCTCGCCTCCTTTTTCAATGCTCAGTTGCCGCGACTTACCCGCGGGGAACTCGATCCCGTCAAAACGGGGGGGGAAGGCGCGGACGCAACGCGGGCGGCCTGGACTCTGACCATCCGGGCGCTGCTAAATACGGACGAGTTTGTGACGAAAAGTTAGGAGCCCCGCCTTCTTATCCCACGGAACGAAACTCCGATGGGGTGATCCCCATC
>DATAIE010001103.1:0-1559 GCA_036262875.1 Verrucomicrobiales bacterium | reverse complement strand
CTCCCGGCCTTCGTCGTCATGCCGGACCTCCGCGGCTTCCCGTCGAACGGCGCAAAGAACTGGGATGCGGCCTTTTTACCCGGGCAGCACCAGGGCACGCTGGTCCGCGTGGGGGCGCAAAATCCCATCGAAGACCTTTTTCCGCCGAAGAACGGCTTCATTTCCACTGAAAGCGAAACCGCCTCGCTCGCCGTCATGGAGCGCCTGAACCGTCAGCACGCAGCGGCCCGCACCGAAGATCCCCGGCTGGAGGCACGCATCCGGAGTTATGAACTGGCCGCCCGGATGCAGATGACGGCTCCGGAGGCGCTGGATATTTCCAAAGAGCCCCAATACATCAAAGAAATGTATGGCCTGCGCGATGATGTGAAGGAGTGGCCAAAAGAGATCAATACGCCGGAGGAAATCGATCTCATGGGCCGCAAATGCCTCACCGCTCGCCGCCTGCTGGAACGCGGTGTGCGGGTCATCCAAGTGTGGTCGGGCAATGACAACAGCTTCCCCCGCCGCAACTGGGACAGCCATGAGGACATTTCACGGGACCATGGTCCGCTGGCTGCCGGAATGGCCCACGCCATTGCCGCCTTCATCAAGGATCTCAAACAGCGCGGCATGCTGGAGGACACCATCATTCTCTGGACCACGGAATTTGGCCGCATGCCGTGCGCTCAGGGCGGCAAGGGGCGTGACCACAATCCTTTCGTCTTTTCCAACTGGCTGTGCGGCGGCGGCATCCGCGGAGGGCTCACCTATGGACTCAGCGATGAATGGGGATACAAGCCGCTCGAGCGCACCGACGCCACCGAGGTCTACGACATCCACGCCACCATTCTGCATCTGCTCGGCATCGATCACGAGAAACTCACCTTCCGCCACAACGGCGTGGACCGTCGCCTGACGGATGTCCACGGACATGTGATCAAACCGCTGCTCGCGTAGTCTTCGCCTTTTCGACCGCTACGACGAACGGGGGATCGTTCCGTGTATTCAACGTGCGGTATTCAATCGCATGAAACTCCCGGGAGGATGACCCGGCCACGAATTTGAGCACCGCCTCCGTCTCCTCCCTGCCGCCGGGATGACCGCTGTAGAGGACGATCACCAGCACCCCGCCTGGCCGCAGCAGATACAGGGAGGCTTCGAGCGCAGTGAGCGTGTGGCCGGCAGTGGTAATGACTGATTTGTCGCTTCCGGGGAGATACCCAAGGTTGAAGACCACGGCAGCCACACGACCGTGCCACTGCTTCGGAATGGCTTCACGCATCGTTTCATGGCCCGCATGGAAAAGCCGCCAGGTTCCACCCACGACTCCCTCCCTCTCCAGCAAACCACGGGTCGCGGCAATGGCCGCCTCCTGCACATCGAAGGCAAACACCATGCCGCCAGGGCCGGTCAGTTTTGTCAGGAAAAGCGTATCGTGCCCGTTGCCCGCAGTGGCATCGATGGCCATGTCGCCGGGAACGAGGCGCTCACGGAGAAGTTGGTGGGCGTATTCGACGGCGCGAAGCATCGGCAGGCAGGCAGGTCAGTTGCGGCAGACATCCAGTTCGTATTCAACG
>DATAIE010001102.1:0-2597 GCA_036262875.1 Verrucomicrobiales bacterium | reverse complement strand
GACGGCAAGATGCGCGATCAAACCGGAGCTGCCCTGATTTCCGGTGTCCTCAAGACAGATGCGGATCGGGCCTGGAAATACCTTCAGATGTTTCCGGCGGAGGACCGGGCCCAGCATGCCGGGGCCTTCATGCGGGACTATTTGAACCAGGGCGGGGTCGCCAGGGCGACGGAATGGCTGAAGACGCTCGACCAAACCGCCGGTGACGACGCCACCGGCTTCAAAGCGGCAGCTGCCCAGTCGCTGCTGCACGGTATGGTGAACATAAAGAGCGCGGATAAGGCGGCGGCCTTCGAGCCGTTCCTCAATGAGCCGTGGTTTGCCAACAGTTCCTGCGTGGAACGTCTCACGGACGAGTGGGCGAAGAAAAGCGCCGCCGAAGCCGCAGCATGGCTCGAAACCCGGCCCAAAATGCCCGCCTTCGACAACGCGGCAAATACACTGGTCGCCCGCTGGAGGAAGACAGACCCGGATGCCGCGGCGGCATGGCAGCAGAAGATGGGAATTCAGGGGCCGCCACAGGAATGAATAACGCGGCGTGGCGACTCGTTTGTTAGTGATAATTTCTCCAAAGACTCTCCACTTTTGCGGGATAGCGACGCTTTTGTCAGCGGCGTCCGCCGGCATCATGCCTGCAAACGACCCCGGAGCTCTCCGGAAACTGAACATCCTGGTGCGGGGCGAAACGAACACGGAGCAGGCACCGCACGGAACGGGCAACGTCTATGCACCGGAGATCCACCGCGACGGCAAGCGATGGCTGATGTGGTACGGTGGCCAGGGCCGCGACGGGCATGACCGCATTCACCTTGCGGAGTCGGAGGACGGAACGTTATGGAAAAAGCGCGGCGTGGTGCTGGATCGCGGCACCGCCAACCACGTGAACGATCCTTCTGTTGTCCGCACTGCGGATGTGTGGTGGATGTATTACACCGTAGCCGAAACCGGTGAGGCGGATGAGATTGCCGCCGCGACCTCGAAAGACGGCGTTACGTGGAAAAAGCGGGGAGTAGTGCTGGGACGCGGCGCGGGAAACGCGTGGGACTCGCTCAAAACCGGGCGGCCCTCTGTGCTATACGAAGGAGGCGTTTTCAAAATGTGGTACGACGGCCAGCCTTCGGACGCAGCAGTGGCAGCGGACAAGACCGCTGCGGCAGTGAGGCGCAGCGGTCGCGCCGCAGGTTACGCGACATCCCGCGACGGCCTCACCTGGGAGCGGCACGCCCAGCCGGTGCTGGAAGGTGCGGGGGCGCTTCAGGTGGCACATACGGGGAATCGCTATGTTATGGTCCATGAGTCCGGAAAAGGAATCCTGTGGGCGGAAAGCGCCGATGGGCTCACATGGAAAGAACAGGGACTGCTCGCAGGATTGTCAGGAGATGCAGAGGATCGTTGTGGAAGAGTCACGCCGTTTTTTCTCCCGGATACCACGGAGCCCGGCGGCACGCTGTTCTTTGGCGCGGCTTCGGAGAGAACGTGGGATCACAATAAGATAGCATCGCAGCAGGTGACGCTGGCGGAAAGTAAACAGCCGTGATTCGCTGATCTGAGGAAAGGACTTGCCAGCCCCGGGTCCGGCGTGCGTCAGTCCGTCATGCGATTCGTCCCCCGGACATTTCTGTGGATCATGGCCGGCCTTGCCGCCGGGGCGGGAGGGCGGTGGTATTATCAACCCCGAGCGCGGGAAACATCGGAAAAAAGGACCGGTGCGCGGGTCATCGTGCCTGCTGTTCCGGCGGGAAGGACGGGAGCGCGGGAGTCCGTGGAGGAACTTCTCGCGCTGCCAGGGCTTGAAGGCCGGGACCGGCTGGTGATGTGGCTGGCAAACGCAACCGCCTCCGAAGTCGCGGCGTTCGCAAAGGCATGGAGAACGGGCGGAAAGCGCAATAATTTCTTAACGGAAACCATTCTCTATCTTCGATGGGCGGAACTGGACCCGGAGGCGATGGTAACCTTTGAGCGCTGCATACGGTTCGGTCATGCCTCGCAGTCCTTCGCTGCATGGGCACATGTGGATCCTGCCGCGGCGCTGACCGCCGCGCTCAAGGAAGAGGAACCGGAAGCTGCCACGAAAGTAGTGGCCTCGATCGGGCAAAGCGATCCCGCAAAAGCCCGTGCCCTGCTGGGTCAATACCCTCAACTTCTGAACCGGGAATCACTGGAAGGCATCGCAGAGGGGATTTCCCGCACGGATCTCAGAGCGGGTGCCGAGGCCTCGATGCGCGGCCTGGGAGAGGAGGGCGCAGGCATTCCCGTGCGGGAATGGGCGCGGGCGGAGCCGGAACAGGCTCTGGCATGGGCCCGCGGCATCTCCATGCCGACACGACAACTCAACGCATGCAGACATCTCATCGACGAGTGGGAGGGGTCGCATCCGGAACTCATTGGCCCGCTCATCCAAAGTCTGCCGCCGAGCAGTTGGCGGGAAAGTTTCTATGAGAACCACGCGGCATTTCTTGCCCGAACTGATCCTGAGGCGGCCGTCGCGTGGGCCCGCACCGCCGAAGCGCCTGGCCTGCGGGAGTCCTGTCTGCTTGAGGCTGCCGGCGTGATTGCATCCCGGGATCCGGCAAAAGCGGAGGAAATTCTACGCAGTG
>DATAIE010001101.1:0-4334 GCA_036262875.1 Verrucomicrobiales bacterium | reverse complement strand
TCCGCCGCGGCGAAGTATCCCCAGGCGAAGAAGTTCATCGATTTCCGCCAGCTTTACGCGGATCTGAAAGACTTCGATGCGGTGGTCGTGAGCACTGCGGAGCACACGCACGGGCTGGCCACCCTGCCGGCCCTCCAGGCCAAAAAGCACGTCTACTGTGAAAAGCCGCTCACCCACAATGTCTGGGAAACCCGCATGATCCGCGAGGCGGCAAAGAAAGCGAAAGTCGCCACACAAATGGGCACCCAAATCCACGCGGGCAACAACTACCGGCGCGTGGTCGAGTTGATCCAGAGCGGCTACATCGGGCCGGTAACGGAGGCACACGTGTGGGTCTCCCGCGCGTGGGGGCTGCAAAGCCCGGAGGATGCCAGGAAGAACGGCGACATTGTCAGCGTCCAGGACCGCCCGAAACTCGTGCAGGCCGCGCCCGCCCATTTTCACTGGGACCTTTTCCTCGGTCCGGCGGAGGAGCGGCCCTTCAACGAGGTCTATTTTCCCGGTCCCAAATGGTATCGCTGGTGGGACTTCGGCAGCGGAACCATGAGTGATCTCGGTTCGCACTGGAATGATCTTCCCTTCTGGGCGCTGAAGCTCGACGCCCCCCTGACGATCGAAGCCGCCGGCCCGCCGCCGCATCCGGAACTGGCCCCCGCCTCCATGTCCGCCACTTATGAATATGGCCCCCGCGGCGATATGCCCGCCGTGAAGCTCACCTGGTATCAGGGCGAACTGAAGCCGCAGATCTGGAAGGACAAGGGAATCCCGCAGTGGGACAGCGGGGCTCTCTTCATCGGCAGCAAAGGGATGGTCCTCGCCAACTACGACCGCCTCCAGGTCCTGCCCGCCGGCAAATTCAAGGACATCCCGCCCCCTGCGCCCTCCATTCCGAACAGCATCGGTCACCACGCGGAATGGCTGCGCGCCTGCAAGACCGGCTCTCCCACCACTTGCAACTTCGACTACAGCGGCGGCCTGACGGAAGCCAACCATCTCGGCAACGTGGCCTATCGCCTTGGCAAAAAAATCACCTGGGATTCAAAGTCCCTCACTGTTCCCGGCGTGCCGGAGGCTGCTGACCTCCTCAAGCGGACCTATCGCAAAGGCTGGGAATTCAAGGTGTAACCTGGCCCGTTTGAAGCTGGCGCTTGATGCCCGGCACCCTCAAGTCCCCTGCCCTCCCTCCCTAACCAATGCTCGAACTCAAGGAAGTCCATTACACACTCGAGCGCGACGGCGCTGAGCTGTCGCTGCTGCGCGATGTCTCTCTGACGGTAAAACCCGGCCACTTTATCGCGATCGTAGGTCCGTCCGGCTGCGGGAAGACGACGCTGCTGAAGGTCATCGCCGGCCTTAAGTTCGAAACCGCCGGAAACATCTACTGGCGCGGGGAGGATGTCGGCGAAGGAGGCGACATCGAACCTCAGGAACTGGGCTACGTGCCGCAGTTCAGCATCGCCTACGATCACCTCACCGTGGAGGAATGCGTGGAAACCGCCGCCCGGCTGCGAACGCGCGCGACCGGGGACGAAATCTACGAAATTGCCGACCGTGTGATCACCGAGGTCGGCATGGAATCCATGCGCGAAAAACGCGTCTCCGTTTTGTCAGGCGGGCAAAAGCGCCGGCTCGGTCTGGCCATGGAACTGGTGAGCCGCCCGCATCTGCTGCTCTGCGACGAGGTCACCAGCGGCCTCGATCCCCAGAGCGAACTGGACATCGTTCAGCTCCTTCATCAGCTCTCGATGCATGACGACCGCATCGTGATCAACGTCACGCACAGTCTGAGTAACCTTGAACTCTACGATTCGGTGATCGTGATGTACGAGGGACACGTCGTCTATCATGGTCCTCCCGAAGCCATGCCGCACTACTTCAGTGTGGAGAAACCGGAGGCCATCTATTCCTGCCTCGCGAAACGCACCGCGCCGGACTGGCATGAGTCGTGGAAAAAATACAACGACGCCTACTATGACAAGCTGGACCGCCGCCTCAGCGAGCGGACCGCTCCCGTAAAGATCGCTCCGGCACCGGACGCGGAGAAGGCCGCCGCGGCAAAAGAACCGGAGGAGAACGAAGAAATCCCCGCCGGCATGTTCCGGCAGTTTATGGTTTTATTCCTCCGCCGCTGGAAGCTGTTCTTCCGCGACCGGACGCAACTGATCCTGCACGCCGCCCTGCTCATCGGGTTTCCCATTCTGGTGGTCATCTTCGCCTCGGACGGACTTCCGGTGATGCCGGACCAGGGGATTCCGGACGGCATGAGCATGGTGGACGCCGCGCAGCGAACGATCGAAACGGTCGAGAAGCAGGTTTCCATCGGTGGCCTCATCTCCGGCCTGGTGATGTTCCAGGTGATCCTGCTGACACTCATGGGCTCCAACAACTCAGCCCGTGAAATCGCCGCCGAGCGCCTCACTTACGAAAAAGAGCGTTTGGGCGGCCTCACTCCCATCGCCTACCTCGCGAGCAAAGTCTGTTTCCTCGCGATCCTTGTGGTGGTGCAGTCGGTGTGGATGGGGGTCTTCGTGAATCATTTCACCGGTCTGCCGGGCAGCCTCGGGGACAAGATTTCCATGCTCATTCTTGTGAATGGCGCCATGACCGCGGTCTGCCTCGCCATTTCCGCCAACATGAAATCCCCCGAGCAGGCGTCTCTGCTCAGCATTTACCTTGTGGGCTTCCAGTTGCCTCTGTCCGGCGCGGTACTCGCCCTCCCCGGTGCGCTGGAAAAATTCCTTCAGCCGCTCATCGCAGCGTACTGGAGCTGGAGCGGCCAGCTCAGTTCCATGAGGCCGAGCAACTACTTCGTGTGTATCAACCAGTCTGTGCCCACCACGGTCGTCTCCAGTCCGGACGTGAGCACCAGTGTCCTGATGGCTCATATTCTGTGCGGTCTCGTGGCGGCATGGATCGGATGCAAACGGCATCAGTGGGATTGACGGCTCACACGAAGAACCGCAGATCCCTTCCCTCCGCGGTGCGAAGAATGAGGAGCGCCAGTTCACGGGCGTGGTAGTCGCCCCACTGGCTTGACTCTCCTTTGGGGATACGGCTGCCCGGCGGAATGTAGTCCCAGCCGTTGGGCCGGTGGTAAATGGAATGGAGGACAAGGCCTTCGTGCTGGCCATCCACAGAAAGGCAGGGTTCGCTCAAGACGGCGCGGGCAACGGTGAGGCCGGCAGCCGTGTATCGCTGTCCTGCCTCGCCGGGAGTGATGCGGCCAAGGCGAAGCAGGCCCTGGGCGGCAATCACTCCGGCGCTGGTATCGACGGGCTCGTAATCGTTGTCGATTTGGGCGGGCTGATTCCGCCAGTCGCCGAGATGCACCAGCCCTGGGGCACCGGTGTCCCAGTAGGGAATCCCGTCCGTGGGCGTGTTGGCGATGAAATGATCGGCGGTCGCCTCCGCGGTTTCGCGAAACCGTGCGATCCACTTTTCCTGTCCGCCATGGGGAGCGAGCGCGGATTCATCGAGCGTGAGCAGGAATTCCAATTGCTCGGCAAAACCGCACAGAATCCACGCCTGCCCGCGGGTCCACGTGCTGAACGGACTGTAGCCCTGCTGAGTGCCGGGACAGCGATACGCTTTGTCGTTCAAATTGAAAATGCTCTCGTGCGCCACCCGGCCGCGTTCGTCATAGGCATCGCGACCGCTGCCAAACCACACGTTCCACCGGGCCGTGCTCTCTGCATGTTGCAGCGCCCGCCCCAGGAGATCGATTTGCCGGTCGCCTTCGCCCATGAACTTGTGTCCCAGTTGCCAGCTCATGACCAGCGCCCGCATGGAGCGGATGGTATCGGCGAACAGGGATTGCGGGCCATTAAATGAATACACATATCCCGCCTCCGGTCCCAGCGCTGTCCATCGTGCGGCCTGGACAGCACCGCTCAGTTTGAGTGCGAGGGTGTAGAATTCCCTCTCCCAGGTGTTTTCGGGAATACGGCCTTCATTCATGAGCCGCAGGAGATTGCCGTAGGTGCTCACATTGTTGAACCCATGATCGTGCACGCCCGTGTGGCTGACGTGGGGAGCCATCCACTTCACAGTCGCTTCGCGGCCCAGGCTCAGGAATTCTTCGTCGCCGGTCGCATCGAATTGCAGAAGAGCGGACCCAAACTGGAAGCCCTGAGTCCACTCCGTCCAGCCGCGGGTGGTATACTCCCCCGCCCAGGTGAAGACGGGCGAGCCCTTGCTGGAATCCCAGCGGGCCTGAAGACGGCGGATTTTTCCTGCGGAAACATCGAACAGCCGGCGGCAGGCCGGAGCCACGGCGGCGGCGGTGAGGGTGGTATCGATCTGAATCATGCGACGCACCCGTAATGCTTCCCGCG
>DATAIE010001100.1:0-14644 GCA_036262875.1 Verrucomicrobiales bacterium | reverse complement strand
TATCGCCCGTACGGCTGATGACAAACGAGCCGGCAGCCCCGCCCTCGGTCGCGTTCGTGGCGGCAATCGTTAGTTCAGGAACACTGGCGGCGGTCCAGTTTTGTGCCGTGGCGCCAGCGGTGGTGAGGGCGAGGGGATTGGTGAATCCCGCCGTGAAAGTGTAGCCGGTCAGTTTCGCCTCCAGCGTGCGGGAACCCGTCTGGAGATCGGCGAGAGCGTAGTCACCATTGACATCCGTATAACAATATTTGTCCGTGTCGCTGGTGACACGCACTCCCATCAGCGGCACCCCGCCGGCGGAGATGTGTCCCCGCACGACTGCACGACCGGGATTTCCAACGGTAATGACCACATTACGCCGCACCACACCGCCCTTCATGTCTGAAACCGTCAGTTCCACCGTTTGCTGATCCGTGGTGGGGAATGTCCGCGTGAGCACCGGCGTGTTGGTGGAGGCGTAGTTGTCGCTGAAGTCCCACGAATAAGCCAGCGGGTCGCCATTTGGATCGGAGGCGGTGGCGGTAAATGTCAGACTTCCTCCCACGGCGACGGAGATGGCACTCGCGTTCAGTGTCGCTACCGGCGGCAAATTGCCGGGAAACGGTCCCCGCATCATCGCCACATCCATGCTCGGCGGCGTGGTCGCATTCTTTCCGAGCACCGTGAAATGAAGGTCTGACTCGAAATCACTGAAGGTGCGCCCCACGCGGATTCCCCCGTCTCCCTTGCCGCCGGGGCTGCCGGGAGTGGTGTCGATGAGGTGGCCGGCATTGCTGCCGAGTCCGCTCATGATCATGGTGACGGAGTCCACCCACTGACCTCCCGCCGCCGGGTGATATTCGAGGTAAAAGCGCCGCTGCGGGTCTTTGTCCACGCGGAACGAGTAGCGCTTCCCCTCCTCGAGCAGCGGCTGATCATAAGCATAGAGTCGATACACTCCATTCGATGCCGGAGTATTGCCGGGGCGGTTTACATTGTTATCGGGCAGCCAGCCGAGAGAGCGCTTGCTGTAGGAATTGTAGTGCGCGCCAAATCCGCCGCCGCCGCCCATGACATCAAGGCTGTTTCCATACTCCTGGTTGGCACCCACGCCGATGGCCGAGCCGTCGGAAGTCTGCCAGAAATTGGCATGATTTCTTCCAAGCGAGTGTCCGCATTCATGATCGAGCACATCCATCCCGTCCCACGAAACCCACACGCTGTCCCCCCCGCCCCAGGAAATGCCGCTGAGGCGCGGGCCTTCGTTCACCCGCACGATGGTGCAGTTGTACTGATTGGAATCGTAACCCAAACGGCGCGCCTCGGACCGTGCGTCGCTGTGCACGAGCCCGAGGCCATCCACTTCATCGTCCTTGGCAATATACCATGCCTTCGTATGCGGCATCACAATGAGCGGTGTGACCGTGGAGGTCGTGGTCAGCCGGCCAAAGGACGACTCCAGATAATAGCGGGAGACATTCCGCATATCGCCGTGCGCGGTGGCTTCCGAGTTGGGAGCGCGCAACTGATCGGGATAGGTGACCCGGATATAAAGACAGCGGAAGTTGCCGATCGCCTCGGACGACGTGCCTGGATACGTGTCCTTAAAATATCCCGCCACTCCCGGACCCCCGCTGGCCTGGCGCTCGGCTTCATCGAAGACGCGCACGTGGGTGCCGTTGCAGAGAAGAATCAAACGGCCCGCCAGTTCCACGACCGGGGTGTCATCGCTTACGGTGAGGCCCTCCGACGTGTCGGCCTTTGTGGTGATATTGGAAACAGGACAGGTCTGGTCCACCGCCGTGCCGGCGGGGATGCGTTCTCCGGTATCCAGTTGGCGCACCGGACTTTCGCTCACCGCGAGTTCGCGGTCCACGGCCACGCCGCGAAAGGCGATATTTTTGCGCGAGGTGGTTTCCTGCAAGGCTCCATACACATGCGCCTTGTAACTTTGCCCCTCCGGAGTTTCGAAGTAACGCATCACCAGTTCCTGGTCGGGCGGCAGTTCCACTCCCTCCGCTACGCGGCCAAAATAAGCTTTGTAATCCCCGCGGGCACTCACCGGCTTCTCCAGTTGCTCCACCACTTCCGGAGGCAGGTCCTGCCGGACCACCGGACGCACGGCGATTTCGAGAGCGAGTTGAGGATTCATCCTGATGAGCCGCTGAAATTCGGGCCGGCGGGCTTTCGCGAGAGCCGCTCCCCGGGCAGTCATCGACGGTCGTTCCTCCGGAGCCGCACCCGTGAATTCCTCCAGCCAGTCGCTAAAGGCGTGGATGGCCTGGAAGTCAGGCGCTTTGCGGGTCGCGTGCGCCGCGGTTGCACGATTTACCGGTTCTTCCGGCACCGTTGCCGCAGCGGCAGGAAGCGAATGGTTTTCAACGGCAGCCGCCTTTTGCCGCGAATTGCCAGGATGTCCCTTCCCGAATGGCTGTAGATGATAAACACTCCCGCAGAGGATAAGCGTGCAGGACAGGCAAAACAGAGTTTTCTTCATTGGGGGCGGAAATGGGTGCCAGGCGGCCTTGCGGCAGAAATGTAAAATATATAAAAATTCCTTAAGAGTGGCAAATCCCATTGTAGTGGAATTTGTGACAATCCTGTTACAACCCGGTGATTCCGGTATTTTTCCGCTGATGATTCAAAGAAAACCCTGCCTTTTCAGCGGCGGGTCGCTTTGAGCCGGAAGTATTTCTTCGCAGATCCCGCCGGAAAGGTGTTCCCGGGCAGAGTGGTCCAGACAGAGAGGTCGTCCGACGCTTCAGCCGTGAGAATGACATCGTCCGCATTGGGCACTTGAGTCCAGTTGAGAGTCACGCTGCCGTCGGGATTGAGGACCGCAGTGAACGCTGCACTGGCGGGAGTGAAGACGGTATCGCTGGTGCCGATGGCATACTCCATGAGCGCGGAGAGTCCGTCGGTATCAATGTCCGCATCGACACTTCCTGAGAAGACGAGGGCATCGCTCGTCCCGGGATTTCCCCCGAGAGCGGTGCTGGGCCGCCATTCGGTGCCGGCGGGGTCCGGCGTTTGACTGCTCAAAACCCTGACGAGACTGTAGCCTTCACCATCCGTACTGCCCTTACTGTCGGTGTAGGAGGTCCGGAATATCTCCTGACCGGCGGCGGAATACAGCACGATGGTTTCGCCACCGTTATCCAGGGCTCCGCTGTAGACTCCCGGGGAGACAGGTCCTGCACCGGGATAGGCAGAGGTAAAGGCGGCGGCGTCCCGCACGATCAAAATGCGGCCTCCGGCGGGCACCGTCACCCCGGCGGGGAATGTGTAGGCGATCCCCTGCCCTCCCTCCTCGTCGAAGTGGCAGCCGGCAAGGTTCAACGTTGCTCCGGTAATATTGAGCAACTCCACAAACTCGGTGGCGTCAGTGGTTCCGGATGGATTGTAGTTCAATTCACTGATGACCAGACTGTTTGGCCCTGCCGGGAAAACACCGCCGCTGCCGGTCACGGTGATGGTGGCCAGGCCGGTGCCTCCGCCACCGGTGGAAGCCGCTCCCGACTTGTCCCGCGCCTGGAGGGTGTAGACAGTGGTTCCAGCGTTCACCGGGAGACTCAGGCTCCACGTATTTTCATCCGCCCACGTGACTGAAAGCGGAGCGGTGCTGCCCTGCAAACGAATGGTGTCCACGTCGATCCAGCCCTTTCCTGTCAGGGTGACGAACGGATTCGCCGTGGTGACAGGGCCGGGAGTCGTGATGCTGAACGCCACTTTCGCCACGGGAGGAGTGAAGCCGTTTCCGGTCACATAATTCCGCGCATAGGTGGCTCTCCCGCGAAGATACGTCAGCGCCGCCGTCATGTCCTCCGTGCCAAAGGTGGTGTAATGGGTCGCCCACCGTGTCAGGAAAGCGTCGTTGAACGAACGGTTCAGGATGTCCAGCACGTGTGCGTAATAGAGCCGCTTGTTGGCACCGCCGGTCATGTATCTGGCGAGGTCCTGCCCACCCGCGATGGTGGCGGTGGTGGATCCCTGAGCCAGATAGTCGAGGTCCCAGGGGAACATCACCCCTTTGCCGCCCGGCGGGAAATAGAACATGACATTGTGCTGGGCTGCGCCGGTGAGATAATTGTCCGTGACACCAAACAGGTTTGCCGGAATGTGAGCGCGGAGCGTTTCGCTGACATCCAGATACTGATCGATTCCGGAGTTCAGACCGATGGCGTTCACCAGGCTCATGATCTTCGGATAGTCATCCGCACCGCGGGCGTTTTCGATGAGCCAGTACCAGCGATAGAATTCCTTGTCTGCACCGAGGTTCTGCACGTTGACCCCGGGAGGCCCGGTGGTGTCCTGCGGAATCTTCGGGTTCTCCGGCACGATCGCAGCATCGACCACCCGCGTGACCGGATTGATGGTCTGCGTCAGAACGTAGACACGCTCGTATTTAAAAATGGGACCGTCACTCCCATGGTCCCACTGGCCGTCCAGATAGGAGTCATCGAAGCGCGTTTTGGACATGATCGCCGGACCGGTGAGGCTGACTCCGGAATAGGCTGCGCCGGTGCCGGTGGCGACAGGAGCGATCACCCGCATGATATCGTCTTCAGGAGCGTAAATACCGCCGGCGGCATTGGAGGTGGTCTTGATTAGCAGCTCATTTTGGCCGCCTGCGAGTCCGCCGGACCGGTCCACGGACATGGCACCGTGCACACCGAGGAAGAGTTCGTCACTGGCGAACTGCAGATTGAATCCCACCCGGCCGGCATTGAACCGTCCGTGTTCACTGCTTTTCAAACGCACCGTCGCACGGTAATAAATCTCCCGTTCGTCGAGGATCACCGTGCATGGGATGGAGCCGTTGCTCATCACGTTTTCCAGCTTGTACATTTCGTTGGCATCGGCACCGGTGGTAATGATGCGGATGTTGTGAGGCTTGCCGCCCGCGGGCATCTGCAGAATCGCCTTTCCGTCCTGCCACTGGATCATCGCGCGCGACGAGGCTCCGCCGGCAGGGTAAAACGAAATCGCTCCCGGAACATCCGTCGCCTTCACATAAAACTGCACCCGCGCACCGGCCCCCTGTCCTGAAATGGTGCCGGTGTAGATACCGTCGCCCGCTGTTGTCATGGGAGCGCTGGTGAAGGCTCCACCGTCCACGGAGGTGAAGAGCAGCACGGAAGCGACCCCGTCCGGATCAGCCACCTTGAGAGTGACTGAGGCAGCCTGAGAAACTTCCGGAACCACCGGTGAATGCGCGAGGGCATCAAACGTGGGCCCGAGGTTTGCCACCCGGCTGCGATTGACGGCCCCGGGAGTTCCGCCGGTGACTGGAACGTTGAGCAGCGTCTGCCGGGCCAGGCGGTTGCAGTAGAGCCGCGTGTGCAGCCGGTTCGAACCCCGCAGCCATTTGGCGCGGAAGGTGATGGCGTAGTTGGCGGCACTGTTGATCGTATGATAGCTCGCGCCTGCCTTAAGAGTGGTCGTCGCGTGGTTGTGCATGTGCTCGGTGGTTCCGCTGGCGGAGACTTTGAGCACCTTGTTGCCGGGAGACAGCGGATCGTCCTGTATGACGCCCTGGTGGTTTCCAATGATGCGCCAGAACTGCGCCGTCCCGCCATTGAAATTGCCGTTTTGAATGAGCGGCGTGCCACCCGTCGTTACGCTGATGTCGTCGATCAGAAATTCGCCGGCGTCCAACAGTCCGAAAACAAATTCATTCCAAGTGGTCGGATCGCCTCCAGACGGATTGGTCGCGAGTCCGTTGTAGCTGACCGTTTGCCATGTGGACTGGGCGCTCTCGTCGCTCGCTTCCCATGCTTCACCCGTGCTGTTGTCCGCCGCAGGGTCCTTCAGTTCCAGACTGCTGCCGCCCCCGTCCGCCCACTGACTCCACCGCCCGCCGTCGGAATAGCGCACTTGATCGGCCACGTTGTCGTTCGCGTCGCGCAGGGTGATCAATTCCCCCTTGTTTGACAAGTTGCCGCTCCAGGGTCCCATCGCCGTGACTCCCGGATGGAGGACCGCAAAGGCCGTTGGGTCCCATGCCACGACCAGATAACCGCCCGCGGGCAGGCTCGTCGCCGCGGGGAACTCCCAACTGATTCCGTCACTGAATTTCCATCCGCTCAGATCCACCGCAGACGCTCCTTTGTTATACAGTTCGATCCACTGCTCCGGGCCATCGTTGATGGCGTGATAAAAGATCTCGTTGATGACGATATCCGGGTTCACCGTCACGACATTCGCGGTGCCAGGGGTGGCGCTGGAGGGATGTCCCCAGAGGCCGTCCGTGGTCATCCCGCGGATCCGGTTCGTCACTTCCCGCGCGTCCCGCAGGATTGTCCCGCCTGGTGCCAGCAGGAACAGTTTCGTGCCATCAGCCGGGGCAAAACCCAGCGCTGCGGCATTCAGGGTGATCAATCCGCCGGCGGGAATCGACTGTGCGGGAACGGGCACCGTTTGGCCGGTGCTGGCGACGATAGTCCATCCGGACGTATTCAACGCCGTGGCGGTCGTGTTTTTCAACTCCACATAAAACACCGCGTCTGCTGCCCCGCTGATCTCATTGAAGGCCAGCGGTTTTTCCGCCCCGGCCACCGGCGGCATTTCAGTGGATTCCAGGGAGGCATCGAACAGCGTGCCCGGACTCGACGGCCCTTTGTGCAATGACACCGCGAGGACATTCGTTCCATTCACCAGCGCCGTCGCCGGCACTTGAATGGCACCGGACGGCGCGGGGGAGGAAATCACGGTGGATGCCGCGGTGCTGTGATCGACGGCCCCTCCCGGCATGTTCGTCCGGAGAATTTCCGAGCCGTTCAGGTAAAATACCGCACCGTCGGCCACCGTGTGATTGAGCCTCAGCGTGGTCCGGGCGGGATCGCCGGGAAAACTGAATGTCTTCCGCAGATAACTCACCGGCGCCGCTGCGGAAAGTTGCGTGGTGACCAGACTGCCGGGGAATGCGGTATCCAGACCGTACTCATTCTCAAGATAGGTCCCGACCGCTGCAAAGTCGGCGTCGCTCAACTCACTCTTATACATGAGGAACTCGGCGATATCGCCGGAGAAGCCCGCGGTGAAGATGGTGCCGTGACGTCCAAAGTTGGGCGGGTCGGCGGTGAGGGCGGCCCCGGAATCCGTATCGGTCGCCTCCATGACGCCGTTCACCCACATTTCAAAGCGGTTCAGAGTCCGGTTCCGGCGCACGGATACAATCTGATACCCTGAAGTGGAAATGGATGTGGTGCTGACAGGCCCTCCCAGACCGGACCCGTCATCGAAACGCTTTTGCATGCCAAACTTTCCGTTCACCGCCTTCAGTGACATCAACGGGTTGCCGGCCCCGGTGAGGTGCCGGTCCATGATGTAAGTGCCATTGCCGTCGGTGAGGGCTCCGTTGACCGGCACGGCGTTCGCCTTCACGACCATGAAATAAGCAAACCCGCTCGTTGAGGGAATCCCCGGCAGAACGGTCGTGCGCAACTCGGAGCTCCCGTTGAATCTCACCACCGCCTTTCCGGACGGAGTGGCATTCAACTTCAGTGTTGGCGAGGTGCTTCCCGCCGACGCATTCTGAGAAACTCCGTCACCCGTGGCGAGGTCCAGCCAGGTGGAAACCACGCCTCCGTCCGCGACGCCCGTAATGGCCCCGGCCCGAAAACGCTCCACCAGATTCGCCGTCACCGTCAGGGTGGGCGTGCCGCCGCCTCCGGCTGTCCCCAGCACGGCGTTCCCCGCGCTCCAGGTAGAGTCATCGAATCCCGCCGCTGCCCAGTCCGCCGGCGGCGCGGCGGCGGCATCGCGATATTTCCAGGAGGTCCGGTTCGCGATGTGCGAGCGGTTCACCGGCACCAGGAGAGGAAAATTCTGGGCTCCGGGCGTTCCCCCGATTCCTGTGCTCGTGGTCCATGCTTCCGGGCCATCGCTGGCCGAGGGGCTTCTTCTGGACAGCGTAGCGCCACTGCCATCCGCGCCGACCGGCCATTCGCCCTCATCGTCGTAGGTCACTTCATCCATGATCCGTCCGTTGAGATTGCGCAGCCGCAGCGTCTCCCCCCCGTTGTCCAACTGTCCCGTAAACGGCCCCAGCGAACCCGGAATCTGGGCCGGGGTAGCCGCCACTACGAGATAGCCGCCTCCCGGAATGATCGTTCCGGCGGGAAAGGTGTAATCCACGCCACTGGAAATTGTCCATCCTCCCATGTTCACATCCACCGCATTCAGATTCCGAAGCTCGATGAATTCCGTCTGCCCGGCGGCTGGCGCGTAGTTGATTTCGTTAAAGACGACGACGGAGTCAAAAGCGCGGGCTGCTGTCGCGGAACACAATGCGACTGCCGCAACGAGAGAGGCGGTTAATTTCATAAAGGGGGAGGCGCCTGGGGGAAGGCGGACCACCTTTATACCAGAACGTAGCTTTCCTGGGAAGTCTGATCGTGCAAATTTCAAAAGCCTCCCCGGTTTGCCTGCCGGGTTACGTGTCCGCGATACTGAATGTGCTTGCCGTGTTTGGCTCCAGGCCTCAAACACCGCCCGCCATGAAACGCATCCTAATCGCAACCCTCACTGTCCTTCTCCCCTTCTCCCTGAGAGCGGATGACCCGGCCAAACCGGCGCCTGCCGCCGGGGCAAAACTCGCCACCACCCCTGAAGTGCATGGCGGCACGGAAAAGCGAATCGAGATGTTCAACGAAATCTCGAAAAAGGGCGAAGCTCAGCTGATTTTTCTCGGAGACTCCATTACTCACGGCTGGGAGGGACAGAAGGCGCTTTGGGACTCGGCCTGGGGACAATACAAGCCCGCCAACTTCGGCATCGGCGGCGACCGCACCGAGCACGTGCTCTGGCGTCTCGACCACGGCAACATGGATGGACTCAAACCAAAGCTGGTCGTCCTGATGATCGGCACGAACAACACCGGTCACCGGAACGGCAAGAATGCCGAAGCGCCTCAGGACACCGCGGACGGGGTGAAAGCCATCATTGACCGCATCCACAAAAAATCCCCGGAAACGAAAGTTCTTCTCCTCGCCATTTTTCCCCGCGGCGAGAAACCCGATGACAAGCTGCGCCTCCAAAACGATGCCATCAACGCGATCCTCGCCAAAATGGACGACGGCAAGCTCGTCCACTTTATGGATATCGGGAAAGCCTTCCTCACCCCTGATGGAATTCTGACCGCGGAAATCATGAAGGACCGCCTCCACCCGGGCGCAAAAGGATATCAAATCTGGGCCGACTCAATCAAGGACAAGGTAGCCCAGCTCATGAAATAGAACCGGTTACGATTCTCACCGTCCCTTAGTCTAAATACTTTTGAGACTCTAAGGTTTTTCCCTAAGGATTTTTCTTGCTCCGCAGCCTCGAAATCCATAAGGTGAGGTCGGAAATTGGAACCGGTCTCCGGATTCAAGGTCTGCAACATAATACCAAACATAACCAAATCGCGGAATTCTCCGCCCAACCCAACATCATAACATGAAATCGAATCGAAGGAAGAGGGGCTTCACCCTCATTGAACTGCTGGTGGTGATCACGATCATCGCCATGCTCGCCGCCGGAGCCTATGCGGGCTACGGTGCGCTGATGCCGATGATCCGCTCCAAGAATGCGGCTTCTCAAACGACGACGATCCACAAGTGGCTCATCGCCTATGCCCTCGACAACGGCAATGCTTTCCCGGTGGGTGAAACCGCCAACCTCGCCTTCCGCGAACTCTTCAAGAAGAGCTACGGCGCTGATGAAATGCAGTTCTTCATCCAGGGGGATGCCTATCACAACGAAGCGAAAAACAAGAAGCCGGACAACGACAAGGGCCGTGAACCTGACTTTGCCCAGGCGCTGGAGCCCGGTGAAAATGCCTTCGCTTACGTCAGCGGTCTGACCCAAAGCGACGAAGGCCGTCTTCCCATCATCGCCAACGGCTTCGCCGGTTCGCCCGGTGTCTGGGCCAAAAACCAGGCGGAAAAAGGCGGCGTGTTCAAAGGAAAATACGCCGTTGTCTGCCGCGTGAGCGGCAGCGCTCAGGCCCACGAACTGAAAGACGGTGAGTGGATGGTCAAGGAACGGAATGCCGGTCAGGAAGTGAACATCTTCAGCCCTGACTTCGACACGCCGCCGACCATCGTGAATCCGTCCTGATCCGGACGCCGAAGTCGACTGACAAGTCTGTCAACAGAACCCGGGTTCCGCAAAGGAACCCGGGTTTCTTTTTGATCATGAAGTGATATGGGTCGGGAATTCACTCCTCACTTCCGGCGTTGCACCGCGATGCCGCCCCATTGATTTCCCTTTGTGATCGTTACACAAAACCATCCTCCCTCCCCGCCCCTGGATGATACGCGGATGGATCCTGTTGAGGCAAAGAGTCCCCTGCAACGCTGCCTGGATTTCTTCAAAAACGGGGTGCGCGGGCTGGGCCGTTTCTGGGTGTCGTGGCACATGCTGATGTGGGGGACCGCCGGATTTCTCGCCGGGTATCTGGCCATGCCAAACGTGACGGTGCAGATGAACTGGCTGATCGTCACCTGTCTTCCAGCCGCCGCCGTTTGTCTGTGGAAATCGAGGGGCCGGGGAATAGTCCGCGAACCGTTCTTTTGGCTGACCTCCGCTTTTCTCCTTTGGAACATAACCGTTGGAACATTGCGGAATCCGGAGTTCCTGGCGCTGGACTACACGCGGCAGTTCCTTGGCGGGGCCGTTCTCCTGCCTGTTTATCTCGTGGCCCTCTGGCTGATTGGCCGCAGAGGAAAGTCCGCCAGGGTGCTGGTGCAGGCGGTCGCATGGGCGGGATTCGCAGCCGCCGCCGCCGCACTCTATTATTGGTGGTGGATACAATCCGTGGAGGAACCGGGTGCCCGGCTGCGAAATCCGCTCGTGCACAGCGGACTCCATCCGGTAACGACCGGAATCACGATCGGCTTTGCCACTGTCGCAGCGGCGGCGCTTTATGGTGGCACCCTCTCCCGCGGCGTCCGCGTCCTGCTCACTCCCGCCGTGGGAGTGATGTGCCTTGCCGTGTTGCTGACATTGAGCCGCGGCGCCCTGCTGGCGATGAGTGCCGGTCTGCTCGCGCTGCCATTGGCGCTCCTCGCCTCCATGCCGTTGCGATCCGCCTGGAAAAAAGCCGGGCCGCCTGTCCTTATGGCAGCGGCTGTAATCTCCGCCTTCCTGATGTTTGCCGGTGCTCTGGCTCCGGATCCTCCCGCGGCGGCGCCGGTCGACGTCGTCTTAAGCGATCATGTCGTTCAAGACTATTTCCGGCGCGGAGACAGCGGGCGCGCCAACTTCCATCGCTGTGGTCTCGAGTGCCTGGACTCATGGGACAAGCATCTCACGGGAGCGGGTTTATGGGTCGCTGAAGCGGAACTCGAAAAGCGCACCGGCGGTCACATCGATCACCTGCACAGCGTTTTTGTGGCCACCTATGTTCACAGCGGCTTGATCGGCCTGAGCATGCTGGCCCTCCTTCTCCTGATGGGCTTCCGCCGGGCGTGGGCTCTGGCCCGCGCGGGCCAGCCGGTATGGCTGGTGCTGCTCGTCTGCGGGATCACCACCCTCATTTACGACGGGCAAAGCGCCTGCTCTCTGCGGACCCACGCGCGTTTTGAAAATCTGGTTCTCTGGTTCCCGCTCATCGTGACGGCTGCTGCATGGCGAAATGAAAACGAACACCCGCGCGGCCAAACGCGGCGCCTCATGGGTTCGTGAACGGCCCTGCATCGGGGCTTGCAAGCCCGGCCCGGGACAGCATCTTCGGCGCTCTTTTTGAACCTCTATGCCTGTACACTCCTCAGCACTTCTTGAATCACTGGCCGCCTCCGCGGGCACTCCGTTTTGGATTTACGATGCCTCTGTGATTCGTAAACGGATTGCCGACATCCGCGGAATCACGGATGGACCGAATCTCCAGGCAAGGTTCGCGATGAAAGCCTGTCCGGCCACAAAGGTGCTCCGCGAGATGGCCGCCGCCGGAATCTGGATCGACGCCGTGTCCGGAAATGAAGTTTTGCGGGCTTTGCGGGCCGGGCATCCTCGCGGAATGAATCCACCGGCCATCTGTTTCACCGCCGACGTTTTTCGTGATAATGGACTGGCGGCTGTCCTGGAAAACGGGATCCTCCCGAACATCGGATCGCCCGGCATGATCCGGGAACTGAGCGCCGCGGGCTACCGGGGGAAAATCTCCCTGCGGGTCAATCCGGGTTTTGGCCACGGTCACGTGAATTCCTGTGATACCGGAGGCCCCAGCAGCAAACACGGCATCTGGTTTTCCGATGTAGGGGCCGCCGGGGCGGCGGCACATGCGGCGGGCATGGAGGTGGTGATGCTCCACGCTCACATCGGCAGCGGACCCCAGTTTGAAGAACTGGTGGAAAACCTCACCCGCCTCACTGATCTCTTCATCTCCCTCTTCCCTCAATTTCCGGCGCTGGAGGCTGTCAGCCTGGGCGGGGGCATCCCGCACAATTACCGCGACCCGGAGGCCGTGCAGCCCATCCACCGGCTCAAAGAGCTGTTTCTGTCCGCCCAGGAAAAGATCAGCCGGGCCGCCGGACGCCCCCTCCGGCTGGAGATCGAACCTGGCCGCTACTATGTGGCTCCCGCCTGCACCCTCGTCACCCGGGTGACCGACCTCAAACGCACGCAAACCAACGACAAGGGGAACGGTGCCACCTTCGCCATGGTGGACGCCGGTTTCGTCGACCTCGTCCGCCCGGCAATGTACGGGAGCTGGCACGGCATCAGTATCGTGGGACGGGAAAACGATCCTCCCTCCGAATCCGTGGTGGTCGCCGGCCCGCTCTGCGAAAGCGGAGATGTCTTTACCCGCGACGAAGCGGAACTCATCCAGCCACGCCCTCTTCCCCCGGTGTCTCCCGGAGACCTCCTCGCCATCCGCGACGCGGGCGCCTACGGCTACGCCATGAGCAGCAATTACAACTCAGTGGGCCGGGCTCCGCAATTCTGGCTGGAAGAGGACGGCTCCGTTTCCCGCATTTCCAGAAGGGAAACGATCGAAGATATCCTGAAAGCCGAGACAGACGAGAAGGTCGATATCTGATCGCTCTCAACATCGTCGGCAGCCTGCCATCCAATCGCAAAAGGACAGCGACGGGAAAATCAATAAGCGCCAATCTCCTCCAGCCGGTCGTCATCGATCCCGAAATGGTGGGCGACCTCATGGTGTATGGTGCGGGTGACTTCCGCCTGAAGCTCTTCAAGAGTGTCGCAGACCTCTTCATGCGGAATCTGAAAGATGCGAATGGTGTTGGGCATTCCATGCCCTCCATCCGGCATGGACTCTGTGATGGCCACTCCCTCGAAGAGACCAAAGAGGTCTTCGTCATCCGGAACCTCGTTGAGAACATAGTCCTCCTTCGTGGGTTCGTCCTCGATGACGATGTGCAGATTTTCCACCCGGGCACGCAATTCCTCCGGCACTTCCAGCCATGCGGTTTCCGCCATCCGGCGGAACATCTCACGGGTCACTTCGATCATCGGCACACTCTGTACGGACCTCGAACCCGGGCAAGGGAACGCCCGCCGGGCACCATCCGATTCATCTCGACTCCTCCGGGGTTAGCGGTGTATTAATTTGCTCCCTTTCCCCCCGTTTTCCATGAAGTTCCCGCGCGCCCTCCTTGCGCTTAGCCTTTCGCTGTCCGCAGCGAAAGCTCAGTCCGTGGTCATCAATGAACTGTCGGCGAGCCAGTCGGACCGGGTGCTGCAGTTCCCCGCAGGCGGTCCGGCCAGGCTGGGGCCTCTCGGACCGAGATGGTGCGACCCCGGACCGCAGCCCGCCGGATTCGCCACTCAGGGGCCTGGGCCCTTCGGGTTCGGGTACGGAGGAGAGGGCACAACGCTCCTTTCCGCGATGAACGGAAAAGCGCTCTCGCTCTACCTGCGGAAGGAAATCACCCTCACGGCCGCTCAGGCGGCGCTGCCGGACGCTGTGGAACTGGTGCTCAACTACGACGACGGCGCGGTGATATGGGTAAACGGCGTCGAACTGGCTCGCCGAAACCTCGGGGCGGCGGGAACGTTCGTCTATCATGACCAGCCCGCCTTCAACCGGCACGATGCCGGAACTCCGGAGACGATCCCCCTCGGACCGGCGAACACGGTCCTGCACGAAGGAGTGAACGTCATTGCGATCCAGGTGCAAAACAATGCCTATGCCGAAGGCGGGACGGATATTCCCGCGACTGCCCCTGGCGGCGGCAAACTGCGGTGTGAAGCCACCCTGCGAATCGGCGGGGCAACGGCCCAAACGCTCATCGCTCCCGCCGATCCATGGAATTACCTTGTCGGCGTGCACGAACCGTCCGGAGGCCTGCTGGACCCCGCTGATCTTTCCGCACCGCTCATTCCCGGACCTGACTGGACTCAAATCACCTACCCGGCGGCAGCCTCCTGGACGGAGGGAGCGGGCGCCATTGGTTTCGACAGCGGGACGGACTACTACCGAGCCGCCAATGTCCCCGGAAGCCAGTTGAGCACCAACCTGACCGTGATGCTCAACTCGCGCATGGCGGTATTCATGCGCCGATCGTTTGACCTTACCCAGGCGCAGATCGATGGCACCACCATCCTGAATTTCACCGTGGACTGGGATGACGGATACGTCCTGTTTTTAAACGGGTATGAAATCTCCCGGAACAATCTGCCTGGCGCACCCGGCACGCTGGTAGCCTGGAAT
>DATAIE010001099.1:0-5510 GCA_036262875.1 Verrucomicrobiales bacterium | reverse complement strand
GAGACTGATCCCGCTGTTCTTTTCTGCAAAGAACGCCTGCGGCTGTTCGCGGCTGACGGCCACACCCACCATGGGATCGGGCACCGCCACTCCGGCGCATTGATGATCGAAATAGCGCCCCAGCCATCCGGTTTTGGAAACCTTGTCCGCATCCGTGGCGCACTCCCAGATTTCCGTGGAGCGAAAGTGAGACCGGTTGGGATTCGGATAGCCCGTGCCCTGCACGACCGCCATGCGGCCCTCATCATAGAACGCTTTCAGAAACGATAGTTGTGGCGCAAAGCCCGTGGTGTCATTCAGCGTGAGGACACTCTTCTTCGATACCGCCAGGCGCGGACGCGCTTTGTAGTAGGCATCGTCGCCGTGAGGCACCAGTGTGTTCAGCCCGTCATTGCCGCCCGCGAGTTGCAGCACCACGAGGATGGGCGCCTCGCGTCCGGTGATGGCCTGCGTTGCCTTGCCCTCCTCTGCGGCGTGCAGCACGGACATGGTCTGATGCAGAAAGGCGGGGGCCGTGAGGGCCGTGCCGGCTCCCAGCAGGGTGCCGGTGAGAAATTCGCGTCGGGTGCGGAGGTTTTTCATAAACGTGAAACCGGATGTGATGTTAGGAAAAGGTTCAGCAAACTTGATACCGGGGAGTCGAAAGCATGAGGTGAGCGAGATGGCCTGTGTCCTCATCGCTCAATCCGTCGGCAGCCTTTTCTTTGACAAAGGCCTCGAACTTTCCGCGGTCGCCGGCGGCGAGCGGACCGTTGTAGAATCGCCACGCGAGCGCATCGACCACTTTTGCCGGATCTTTCCGCAGTTCCGCCGGCACCAGCGTGTTCCATGCCGCCCGCAGATTGCGGCCCGCGAACCGCCGCGCGCGATCGCGCCCCCGCTCCAGCATGGGATTCGCCGCGCCTCCCCTTCCCTGAGGCCCGGGCAGGCCGTTCGTATCACCGGTCGTCAAAGCACCGGCGATGTTATACCGGTTGAGCAGCGTGCTGGTATTGATCCACGCACGCCCGCCTTCCCAGCCCGCAACATTGGGCGGACGGAACGGAATCTGACCAAGCTGCTGCAGGGCGCCTGAAAGCAAAAGCGGCGGGAGGTTCTCCGTGAGTTCCAATTGCTTTCGGATCTGCACCAAAAACTGCACCGGGCTCTTGATCTGGCTTCGCATCACGCCTGTATCGTAAAAGACCCCGCTGTTGAACACGGTGCGCAGGAACGGCCCGAGTTTCCAGTTTGCCCGGATCAAAGTTTCCGCCAGCGCCGACTGGGTGGCCAAATCCGGCGGCGTGTCGCTGACAAAATACCGCCAGAGTTTCGCCGTGATGAACAGCGCACTCTGCGGCTGCTGAAAGATGATATCCACAATGTCCGAGCCATTGAAGGAACCTTTCTTTCCGAAAAAAGTCTTCTCCCCGCCGTCATGCTGGAAGGGAGCGAACCGGGGTGCGGCGGGGAAAAACGGACGGTAACGGTAGCCGGTAAAAGCCCGCGCCGACTCCTTGATATCCTCCTCCGTGTAGTGCCCCTCTCCGAGCGTGAATAACTCCATCAACTCGCGGGCGAAGTTTTCATTCGGATGCGCTTTGTTGCTGTTGTTCGTGTCGAGATAGATCATCATCGCGGGATCCTCGACGATCGCCTTCGTCAGTTCGCGGAAGCTGCCGAGCGCCTGCGCCCGGAAGAGGTCGTTTTGCTTCTGCATCAGCACCGTTTGACGCACCTTTTCCAGACTCGTGGCAAAGTGCCCGTGCCAAAAGAGCGTCATCTTTTCCCGCAGAGGCCATGCAGTGCCGCTCATCCGGTTGAACCACCAGCCGATGAGTTCCAGCGCTTGCTCGCGCTGCCGCCGCTGGGCCATCCGGATTGCCTGCTGGCGCTTTTGGGCCGCGTCCTCCTCCCCGGACGATCCATCCCCCGACCGCCGGATTTCCATCATTTCCTTCGCCAGCTCCATTTGGGCCTCCGGCTTTGTCCACTCCGGCAGCGGAAAACGGGGACCGTCCTCCTCACCGTCGATGAGCGAATCCACCGCCTTTTCCCGTCCCAGCACATGCAATTTTTCAATTTCCGCCGGCGTCCCGCCAAACCCGGCACGGTTTAATAAATGCGCGGCGGCTTCGCGAGTCCAGAGAGAGGCGTCTGCAGGTGTAAGCATGGCAGGAAAGGAGTTCGGTGGAGATGACAACCGAAGGAAAAGGCGGGTTACATTCCGGAAAGGAAATCCTTCCAGTGGGACAAATCGGAACTATGGAAATTATATGCGCCCGCTTTTGCGGAGCCCGGTTCCGCGCCAATATGGCACTCAATTTCGTGTTGGATGCCTCGTTTTCAACAAAAACGCCCCCTTTCAAAGCGTTTCCCGGCTTGACTCAGACCCGCGTTTCCGGTTGGATGAGACACGCGACAACTGGCGCGCTGCCGGGCACGAAATCCGCTCTTATGTGGAAAAAATCGCTCCCCGGGCGGCGCTGAGCCGGTGCCATTCGCGTTTTCCCCGCCAGGCCCCCTGATGATCTTTGAACCCCATTCTTTCCATTCTGCCTCTAATTTTCTAAACTCTCCTGAAAAATACCGGAGCCGCACCGCGCGGACCGGCGGCAGATTGCCTCTCATGAGCGAAACCGACATCCAGGCTACACTGGTCAACAAGGCGAACGGCACCGAAGTCGTTCTCCCGGAGATCGCTATTTTTGGACGGAAAAAAGAAAGCACCATCTGCCTGCCGGATAACAGGGTAAGCCGCCGTCATGCCATGATCCGGCGGCAGGAGGAGGGACAGTATTGGTTTTACGACCTCGGCAGTTTTAACGGAAGTTATGTAAACGGGGAGCGCGTCACCACGGTGCGGCAGTTGGAGGGTGGAGATGTCATCCGCATCTGCGACTTCGAATACAGCTTTGACCTCCAGCGGCCCGGGGAGGAGGAGCCGGAGGTGCAGACGGACATGCAGGTGGTGCCGATGATCATTCTCGTGAGTGACATCAAGGGCTTCACGCGGCTTTCCGAAGTCATCCCCCATGACGAACTGGCCCAGGCAATCGGGAGCTGGTATGGCTATTGTGACCAGGTGCTGACCGAGCACGGAGCGGCGATCGACAAGTTCATTGGAGACGCCGTGCTGGCCTACTGGACGGACACGACGGTGAACGCCCGGAAATGGGCGCTCTCCGCCGCACGCTATCTCCGGGACAGTTGCGATCTCATCCAGGAGGAGATGAAATGGACCTTCGAGCGCTACGGCATGAATTTCTCCAGTGGCGTGGCTCTTCACCTCGGTGAAGTCTCGTGGGGCCAGTTGGGCCAGGGCGGGCTGACGATGCTGGGGGATGCGGTGAATACGACCTTCCGCATTCAGGCGCTGACGCGCTCGCTGGGCAGCGACGTGCTGGTGAGCTCAGACTTCCTCAAGGGATGGAAAGAGGGTTCACGCCACACGCGTCCGCTGGGCACCCACGAATTGAAAGGCCGTCAGGCGACTGTGGATCTTTTTGCCGTCGAGAGCGCGCCGGAACTGTTCGTCCGCTGAGGCGTTCTCCACGCTGGAATTGCGCGACCGGCCCTGGACCAGGGCCTGAACCCGTGCTCCGCTCCGACCCATGATACCGGGCAAGTCCAAAAAGAAAGAGAGCTGGCTGGGAGTGGTGATCACACTGGTGCTCTGCCTTGGCTTTCTGTACTGGTGGTTTCGCCCCGATCCCGCTCCATGGCATCACGAAAATGCGAGCCAGCTCGTGGCGCGGGCGATGAAGGAACCCCGCCCGCAAAATCGCGTGGAGCAGCAGGTGCTGGACTTCGACTTGATGGAGATCGCCATTTGTCAGGCCAGCGTCAAGCTGCTGGAGGATTCCATTGAAACCGCGAAGGGAATTTCCGATCCGGTCATCAAGTTCCGCGCGGTGCGGCAACTCGCGCAGAGTTATCTGCACACGGATCCGAAGGACTTCGCGAGAGCGGTCGCCTTTACCGAAATCCTCACTGATCCTGCGGAGCGCTCCGCCGTTCGCGCTGAGGTGCTGGGCAGTCTTGCCGTCGCGGGATTTGCCGATGCAGCCGTGCCGGAGGCAAAAACGGCGCTGCAAAAAGCGACTCTCGCCCGCCGCATGGCGGAGACCGATGATGAATCCAAGAACACCGCGCGGCGGCTGCTCGCGGAAGCCATTCAGGAATGGCCCTCCCTGCCCAAACCCGTCGCGGACGCCGTGCAGTTGGAAATCGCCCGGACAAAGGTGAATCTGGCCCTGACCGATGGCCCCGCGGAGGCGATCAAGGCGATCGAAGGCCTGCCCGCACCGGCGCAGCCTGAACTGTGGGAGGACTTGTTCGGCTGGTGCATCAACCGCAAGGACAACCGGGAGAGCCTTCCTTTGATCATGCAGCACGTCAAAGACCCCGCCCTCCGCCGCAAGCTGGAGACGGACTCGCTGCTCATGCACCTGCAACTCCGCCCGGCGGAGGAACTCATCGCAGAATGCAAAGCCGAGGCTGGCGCCGCTCCTTTTCCGGCTGCCAAAGTCACTGCGCTGATTGCGATGTCGGAGGCCCAGCGGGCCACGGACACCGCCGGGGTGAATCCCGCGGCGGATGCCACGCTCAAAGCCGCACTGGCCGCCGCCCGCACCATCGAAAAACCGGCGGAGCGCTGCCGGGCGCTGATCGTGCTCACGCGGCGATTCAGTGATCCCCCTCTGCTGGAGGAAGCCAGGCCCATCCTCGAACAGGCGGTGAAGGATCTGGCATTCGTCGAATCTCTCAACGAACGCATCGCCCTGCTCGTCCTCGCCTCCGAGGAAAGCTTCAAACAATCCGACGAGCCCCTCGCCGTTCGATTGATGGAGGACGCAATGAAACTCATGGACTCCGCCCCCAGGGAAAATCCCCCGGATGCCGAGACGATGGAAACACTGGCCCTCGCCGTCCTGCGGCGGGGAGACTGGCCGCGCGGACTCGCGCTCATCGAACGTATTCCAGACAACGCGGCCCGCGTGGCGGCGCTCGACAGCGCGACGGAAAAAGCCGGGGATGACAGCATCTCCATGGACCCGGGCAATGTCCCCTCACGCGGAGCACCGGTGGACGACATCCGCCGCCAGGCGGCGGGTGACGAAGCCAAAGCGATGACTCTTGTGGAAAAACAGCCCGCCGGTTACCCCCGCGCCCGGGCATGGCTGGCGATGGCCAAAGGATTGATCGCTCCCCCAGCCAGCCTGCCGGCGACCGTGGACCTCACAAAGGACGCCCCCCCGGCGCCTGACAAGTGACGGATCTCCATTGGTCCTTTCCTCCCTCCAATCCCCGTGATAACAGAGGGGAATGTCTCAAGAAAAACGACTCTTCCTGCTGGATGGAATGGCGCTCATTTACCGGGCGCATTTTGCGTTCATTACGCGTCCCATCATGACGAGTTACGGGATGAACACGTCGTCCCTCTACGGCTTCACCAATACACTGCTGGAGTTGATCCGTGAAGGAAAGCCGACCCACATGGCGGTGGTATTCGATACCGGGGCGCCCAC
>DATAIE010001098.1:0-5757 GCA_036262875.1 Verrucomicrobiales bacterium | reverse complement strand
TGTTGCGGCTACAGTTTCCTTTAAGCCGATCTAATTGAATGGCCCCACCGGATAGCTCGGGCCGGGAGACGCGGGACCAAGCTCGATCGAGCCATCCGGGAGATGGATCTTGAGCAATCCGTCCTCCGGATCGGTGATCCGCTGGAAACTGTTCATACCCTCTTGTTTGGAGTCGAAGGTGGCGATGGCGCAGCCGGCCTCTTCGCTGAACTCCCAGCGGTGGCCTTTGGATGTGAGATGGTACGTTTTCATGATGGAGGAAATGTCGGACGCCGGGCGACAACGGAACGGCGGCAGGCCTGGCCTGGAGCTTGTGGGGAGAACACCCTATGCGGGTTTCGTGCCATGCCGCGCAAACCGGGCAGGCGCGGGCCTCACGTGCAACCCGCCCGGCGCGGGCGGGAAAGGCGCGCCTTTTGCATGCCGGCCGGGATCAGGAGCGGGCGACAAATTCCGGGGCGAGAATGCCCCAAATCAGCCCGTCCTTATCCAGGAGCGGCTCTTCATACAGCCACCGGATAAACATGCCGGCGGCGTCCCAGGCGGAGATGGAATCAGGGGTTTGCCCGGCTACTTTGAGCGCGTCGGCCCTGTAGTTGACGTCCACACCCCGTGCCAGAACAGCGGCGTCGACGAGCGAAAGGAATTCCTGGGGCTGGGTCATGAGACGACCAGCACTGCAAACCCTGGACCATGCGGCCCGCCTTATTCATGGATCGGATTTTGGATCATACGGGGAGCACCCGCATCCCGCACGGGAGCCGCGTGCCGTCGGGCGTCCCGCCTGATGTCATCCCCTCCAGTCGTCCCCCCTCCGCCTTCTTTCCCCCTGAATCCTGGCTTTCAAAGGATGGCACTGCCTCTGCGAAAGGGATGAGCGACTCTCATGAAAATCCTTCTGCTGGCCATTCCTCTTCTCTCCGTTGGGTTCTACATAAAAGCCCGCATGCGGCCCGCCTCGCACGGAGAAATCGGGGGCTGCTGGAATATAGTGGCTTGGCCGGAGGGATGGAAAAAGGTGCCCGGATCGCATGTCGACATTTCCTCTTCGGAAGTCAAAATCGTAGTGGGCCTGCTTCCGGTGCGTACCTTGAGATATGAGCTCGATCCTGATGAGGGCACAATAGACACCACTTACGAGTCCTCCGGAAAAACCGTCCATCAACTGGGACGCTACCACCGGGAGGATGACACCCTTGTTCTTTGCGCGGGGGCTGACGGAAAGCCAAGACCGGAGTCGCTGAACGACACGGCAGGGGGAACGACGAAGTGGACCCTTCAATTGAAGAAATGAATGCGGGCGGCTGCCGGGCGGCATTCACAGGGGCTCAGGAGATTACCTGGTCTGATCTTTAAGCCCGGGCCACATCCTGCTCCGGGACAGGCTCCTGCTCGTCATCGAAGCCGGGAAAATCCTCTTCCGGCCACGTGCGTCCGCTGTTCTCTGGATCTGGCCGTCCCTCGTTGAGGATATCGTCATCGAGGGTGGGGTGGTTCTCTTCATCGGGGCGACGGGCTGTCGCTGGACGGAGTGGGGGGACGGTGATAATCATGGGCAAGGAGTTTTTGCCTCCTGTGCGGGATGCGTGCCACTCCAGCGCGCAACTCCCTTGTTCCCTCAGGGGCGGAGGGCCAGCAAATTCGACGCCTGTTCGTTTTTGGAACTGGTAAGTTCCCGGTACTGCGCCGCATCGATCCATTCGCTCGAGCCGAGAGGCTTGATCTCCTCCACGCCGGTGAGGCGGTTTTCCCTCATCGGGTTTCCGGCTCTGTCCTCTCCGAGCGGGCAGTAGAGAGTCGGCCAGATCCCTGCGGCGAAGGCGGCGAGGCCTGCGATCATCAGGTAGGGGCGGGCTTTTCTGGACTTAAGGCTCATGGAGAGAGAGGCGTAAAAATGGGCGGGTGACAGCCATCAGACGGACGACCCCTGTCGTTTATTCGACAAATTTGCAGTGTTGTTACTCACTGTTCGTTTTTAGGCCGCGCGGGATTGCAAAAATCAAGGATTCCGGCCGGAGAATTCGGTCCCGCGGAGCGCAGGCGGCATTCATTATGCAGGTCTAAAAGGACCAATCTGCGAGGCATGAAAACCGCACCGCCAGTGGGTTCCGTCCGCCGGGCATCCAGCCCCGCGGGAGAGTCTGCGATGTCGCCAGTGGATTCCGGACAGACGCGATTCAAGGACCGCGCTCACGCCGGGAGGTTGCTGGCGACGGCGCTCGGCGCGTATGCGGATCACGAAAACGGGATAGTGCTCGGCCTGCCGCGCGGGGGCGTTCCCGTGGCGTGGGAGGTGGCGCGGGCGCTCCGGCTGCCGCTCGACGTGCTCGTGGTGCGCAAGCTGGGACTGCCCGGCTGGGAGGAGGTGGCCATGGGTGCCGTCTCCAGCGGCGGTGTGCGCGTGCTCAATGCAGACATCATCCGCCGGGCGGGCGTGCCGGATGCGAAGGTGGAGGCCATCACTGCACGGGAAACCCTGGAACTCCGGCGGAAGGAACTGGCTTTTCAAAGGCGCGAAGGAGCGCCGCCCGTTGCGGGGAAAACGGTGCTGCTCATCGATGACGGCATTGCCACCGGTTCGAGCGTCGCCGCCGCCATTGCAGTGCTGCGCGCCCAGGGAGCGGCTGCCGTGATCGTGGGCGCACCCGTCTGCTCGCCGGAGGCCTTCGACCGGTTGAGCCAGACGACTGAGGGAGTGGTGGCCCTCAGGGTGCCGGACCGGTTTCAGGCGGTAGGGCAGTGGTATGAAGACTTTGAACAAATCAGCGACGCCGCCGTTACCTCGCTGCTGAACACTAACCAACATTGAAAGGACCCATCTTATGGAAGTCGTCTTTGCCACCGATTTTTCGGAACCTGCCGGTCAGGCCGGCGATGTCGCCGCAGCCCTGGCGGGAGTGCTCAAACTTCCGCTGCGCATCGTCCACTGTGTATCCAACTGGATCCTCGTGGAACCGGTGCTGCCGGAGGCTCATCTGGCGTCCTCGCAAATACGGCTCGATGCCGAGGCTGAGAGGCTGCGCGCGGCGGGAATCGACGTAAAGGTCGACTTGCGCAGCGGCGGGGATATCAGTCAGGAACTTCTTGCCGCCGTGGCGGATCATCCGGCAAAGCTCCTCGTGACCGGGCCCACCAAAAGCGGTGCCGGGCGGTGGCTGGCCGGGCGGGTGCCCGAGCGCGTGGCGGAGGCAGCTCAGGTGCCGGTGCTCGTCGTCAGGCGGCCCGGCCCGCTGCTCTCGTGGCTGTCGGGCAGTGGCCCTTTGTGCGCGCTGTGCAGTGTGGACTTCACGCAATCCAGCGATGCCGCGCTCGGTTTTGTCAGGGAGCTTTGCGGCATTCGGTCTCTGGAAGTGGAGGCTGCCCACGTGGTGGAGGAAAAAAGCAGCCGTCTCACGGCACTGGTATCAGGCTCCTCGCGGCACGACTGGACGGGCGAATCGACAGTGACGAACACAGAGGCGGACATCCGGGAGCGGATTTGCGGAGTGCTGGGGGAACCGCCCGCCAAAATACACGTGCCCCGGGTAGCCCGCCATGCAGACCGCGAACTGGCACGGCTGGCGGAGGAGCGCGATGCAGGCCTCGTGGTGGTGGGCACGCATCTGCGCCACGGATGGCAGCGGCTGAAGGCCCACCCTTTTCCCCGCGGCGTCGTGGCTCACGCCGCCACGAACGTGCTGTGTGTGCCCGCCGGCGCGGCGGAGATGGATTTGAGGACACCGCGCATCAGGCGTGTGCTGGTGGCGACAGACCTGAACTCCACGGGAAACAACCCTCTGCGTTACGCGCTGGGGTTGATGCCGTCCGGTGGCGAAGTGCGTGTCATTCATGTCATCCACGCCGCAGCGTCATCGATCAATCCGCTTTCCCGCTCCATCACCGCGTTTGGAAACCGCATGGCCGCCGACAAGGCCCGCGCAGAGGCCCAGGCGATCCTGGAATCCGTGATCGGCGCTTTTCCCCACGATGGAGGCGTGCACTTCACCGCGGAGGCCATCGTGCATGAACATACCGCCGAAGCCATCTGCGGGGCTGCGGATCAATTCGGAGCCGACGTGATCTGCATGGGCACCCGCGGGCACTCCCGTGCCGGAGTCGCCATGATGGGCTCCGTGATGCAGGCCGTCTCCGCGAAGAGCCAGCGCCCGGTGTTTGTGTTTCCAGCCGTTTCCTGAAAGCACAGACTTCCCCTCGCCACCCTCATGACGTCTCCGGGATTCGCCGTCAGACCCGCGGAATCCCCGGGTGCCTGGGTGAAGCGCACCGTGAACGGACTCGTTGATCCTGTCATCGAACATATCCAAAAAGCGCCCAGCGATCCTGGGGAAACCGCCCACCTGATCCGTGTGGCCACCAAACAACTGCGCGCCCTGCTCCGGCTGCTGCGCCCCGCGATTCCCGAAAGGGCCTTCCAGCATCACAATACAAAACTGAAGGCTATCGCAGCCTCTCTCGCCACCGGGCGGGATCGCGATGTCTCCCGCGAAACACTGGCTCTGCTGGCGGGAAATCCGAAGAGAAAACGCTATCAGATTCTCATGACCCTGGCGCCGCTATTGGAAACCGGTGCCTCCCCTGAAGCAGATCACGCCAGCCTCCCGGAACTCCAAAAAGCGGCCCAGGCTCTGGACCGCTCCCGGCACGCCCTTCTGCGAATGCGCATCCCCTCCGGCGCGTGGAGCCCCCTTTTGCAGGGCATGATCAAGACCTTCCGCCGCGCCCGCCGCCGCCGGAAGCAAGCCCTCTCCCATCCCGACGACGACACCTTCCACCGTTGGCGCATCCCGGTGAAACAACTCTACTTTCAACTCCAATGGCTGGAACCCCTCTGGCCCAAACGGTTTCAAAAAATGATCCGGAACCTCCACCGCCTCGAAAAGAAACTCGGCTCCGATCACGACCTCTCCGTCCTGCAAAACCTGCTGACTCCTCCCGGAAAACAAATCCACCCGCACCCCCTCACAGTGCTCTCAAAAGCCATCACGAAACACCATCGCCACCTCCGCCACCGCGCGAAGTCCCTGGGCCAAAAACTCTTCCACCCCTCTTCCAATCACTTTGCAAACCACGGCCGCCAGCACGCATACCACCTGCTCTCAGGCATCGACTCCAAAAACAAAAAACCCCCGTAAGCCGGTCACTTACAGGGCGAATGAAATGGTTGCGGGACCAGGATTTGAACCTGGGACCTTCAGGTTATGAGCCTTCGGCGAGGGTTGATTAATCAACGTTTCCCGCTTCCCTGGCGAATTACCCTGGCGAGACAAACTCCCGGGCGGCCTCCAGGCTGGAAGACTGAAGGCCACCCCTTTTGCCCGCGAGGCTACTTTTGATCGCGCGTTCTGTCGGCTTGGTTCTCCAGGTTGTCAGCTTTCTTCTCTCCTTCTTTTCGTTCTTTTTTTGCCTGCTCTTCCAGAGAGTCGGCCTTTCTCTCCAATGCCTTCTTGCGTTCCTGTTCCTGTTTAGAATCGCAGGAAGAGAACATGAGACTGGACGCGAGTGTCAATAATGGGATCAAGTATTTCATGGTGGATTGCCCTCTTGCTCAAGCCGTGCCGCCGGGCGGGGAGTTCCGACGCACTCACCGCGCCATAACTCTTGCGCCGTTTTGATAGCTTCCCAGGCTCCGGGCCTTTCGGCAAAGTTGCGCCGTGGCAGAGGCTGCGGTATCACGGGACCACCCTTACCTCTTTAATACACCGCCCTATGCCAGCAGCACGAATACACGACGCGTATCCAATCCTTAGTCGGCAATGA
>DATAIE010001097.1:0-1503 GCA_036262875.1 Verrucomicrobiales bacterium | reverse complement strand
GAAATCAGCGACGATTTTCTGTTCCAAGATGAGTCCGCCTCTCAGCCGTTGTCGCTTACGAGCTTCTGGATCAATCTGAAACGGGTCTACCATCCGGTGGCCACAATGGCGGCAACGACGGTGGATCAAGCCTGGTCCTGGTATCGTGAGGCCAGCACAACGGCACAGGGCATGATGCGGACGATGCTGTTGTTTGCGCTCTACATCGGAATGATCTGGGCGTTGGGCTACTATGTGCTGAACGAAGAATATATCCATCCCTGCCGCGGAGGCCTCAGTTGTAAGATTGATTGGATCATGACCGTGATGAGCACGGCCCTGGTCGTCTTCCTCAATCTCGCGGTGTTCGACGCCGTCATGGCATGCCGGCGGTGGATCGGCTGGGTGACCGCCTCGACCGGCGGATGGTCCGAACAAGTTCAGGAGCAGTATCTGGTTGAATATGGCTTGCGCGAGAATCAGAAAGCCGAATTTGAAAAGTTCAAGTATCTGGCTGCGGTCGATTTGATTGGCCAGCGAACGGAGGTCGTCAATCGACTGATCCGGTATCCGTTTCTCGCGTTGTTGATTTTGATCGCGGGACGCAACGATTACTTCGACATTTGGAATTATCCGACCCTGTTGCTCTTCTCGTGGGCCGTGAACGTGCTGCTCGCATTGCTCGCGGCATACCTGCTCTATCAGGCGGCCAGCGCCGCCAAAGCCGCCATGCTGAGCGGGTTAAGCCGTCAAATGGTCAAGGCCTTGGAAACGGGACAAGACCATGATGTCCGGATGAAGCAGGTGCAGTTCATCATCGACGAAGTGGAAGCCAATGAGAAGGGCGCCTTTGTTCCGCTCTATCAGCAGCCCGTCATTGAATCATCCCTCTACGGCCTTGTGGCCCTGCTCCAATATCTGTACGTCCGGTAATCTCCTCCATGCGGCAGACTGACATTGCAGGCTTGAAGGTTCGGTTGACCGGGGGAAACGATGGGCGGGGCGGCGGCCCGGGCCCGCTCGTCATCCTATTGCATGGCTACGGCGCACCCGGCGACGACCTCCTTGCGCTCGGGGAGGTGCTGACCGGACCGACCGGAACCCGCTGGCTTTTCCCGGAAGGATTCTTGAAGTTCGACATGGGCTACGGCGACGCCCGCGCCTGGTGGATGATCGACATGGAGCGGCTCGAAGCTGACCGCCGGGCAGGGCGGGTACGTGACTTGTCGAGCGAGGTCCCCCCCGGACTTCCGCAAGCACGGCACGCGCTGGAGACGTTCTTGACCGCATTGCCGCGGGTGGTGCCGGTGGAGGGCCGCCACACGATCATCGGCGGATTTTCGCAGGGCGCAATGCTGACGTGCGACCTCGTGATGCGCACTCCCTTTCCCTGCGCCGGGCTCATCCAGCTCTCGGGAACGCTGCTCGCCAAACAGGATTGGCGGCCTTCGGTAGGAAAGCGGTCGGGGTTGCCTGTCTTTCTCAGCCACGGCACTCAGGATCAGATCCTGCCCTATGTCATGG
>DATAIE010001096.1:0-11992 GCA_036262875.1 Verrucomicrobiales bacterium | reverse complement strand
GATGGGGTCACCCGGAAGCTGAATGCTCCGTTCATGGTCATCGCCACCCAGAACAACCTCTACGCCACCGGCACCTTCCCTCTCCCGGAACCGCAGCTCGACCGCTTTCTTCTCAGCATCCACATGTCTCTGCCGGACATGGAGACGCAGGCGCAACTGCTCAAAATGCACGCCCAGCGCGGCCCGCAGCCGCCGGAGGAGGCCGCCATTCTCCATGCGGACGAGGTCGTATCCGCCCAGCGCGAATGCGCCGCCGTCCCCGTGAATGACCGTGTGTGCCGTTACATCACCGTCATTTGCGACAGTCTCCGCAAGACTGACGCCGGCCGCGGAGCCCTTTCCGCGCGGGCCAGCATCGCCGTCATGCGAGCCGCTCAGGCGGCCGCATGGATGGAAAAAGCGCCCGCCGTTTATCCGGATCACGTGAAGTCCATCGCCGCCGCCGTCCTCGCCCACCGCCTGATCCTTCGCGACAATCGCCACGGCCAGGCCGGCGACCCCGCCTCCATCGTCAACAACGTCCTCCAGAGCGTCCCCGTTCCCTGACGCCGGTCCTAAGGGCCGGCGACACGGTAAAAGCGGGCGGACACGGAAATCTGCTGGGTATAGGTGATCTCCTCCAGGTAATCGGTAGGCTCCTGAACGAACACCCAGTTCAGCAGGTCGGTGCTCCGTTGAATTTGATAGCTGACAGCCGGCTCTTTCAAACATTTGAACGTGATGCCGTACGGTCCGCGCGATACGTCCAGCATCACCGGATCATTCGGTTTGTGACGAAGCACGCGCTGGTTGCCGGTATCTGCGACCCAAACGCAGCCCTGGGGATCAATGGCGACGGAGGCGGGTGCGTTGAGCTGACGCAGGGAGGTTCCTGAGATGGCGGAGACATAGTCTTTCTGACCGAGGACTGCCCTGGCAGGGGCGGGCGCGGGAAATTCGAAGCGGAGGACGCGTTTGTTGCCCGTGTCCGCGACCCAGGCGCGTCCGAGCCGGTCGACGGCCACTCCTGTGGGGGCATTGAGTTTCGAGTCGGTGGTGTCGCTGGAGGGGACATCGTCCGGTGCCGACTGGCCGAAGGCACCGGAAACGGAGAGGCCATTGAATGTTTGCAGCGAAGCGAGAACCCGGTAAGCGAGCCGGTGGTTGCCGGTGTCGGCAATATAGAGCAGATCGTTCGCTCCGATTGCGACGCCTCGCGGGTTGTTCAGTTTCTGATATCCGGAACCGGGCGAGGAGGAGACAAAATCCGTCTGCCCGGTCACCAGGCTGTGGATTACGGTTCCGTTCTCCTGCCTTTTATAGCGGATCACGCGGTTGTTGCCGCTGTCGGCGACCCAAAACCACGTGTCGTCCCAGGCGCATACGGAAGCGGGATTGTTGAAAAGGTCAGTGTTGCAACCGACCGTCTGTGGAGTGCCAACCAGTTTAGTGAATGTCCCCAGGGAATTGGAGGGATCCTGGTTGATCCAGACGCTGTGACCGAAGATGCCGAAAAGTTTGCCTGTGGAATTGAAGGTCAGGCTCCGCGGGGGATAGGTGGTGATCTGGCGGGCCTCCGCAGGCAGGCCGGAGGTGAGAGCGGCGTAGCTCGCAAACCGGAAAATCTGTGAGGTGACCTCATCTCCGACGAACACTTTGCCCGTCACCGGGTCGACAGCGACGGAGGAGGCGGAGGTGAACTGGTTGGATCCGGGGAAAGGCACGACTCCGACAGAGTATTGGAAATCGTCACCTGAAAGAGGGGCGGGGATGCAGCCGGCGCGCCGGTGTGCGGAGTCGGAAATCCATAGCTGGCTGCCGGAGATGCAGAGTCCGGCCGGTTCATAGTTATCCGGTGCCAGCGAGGCGTCCGGCGGGGTGCCGGTGCTGAAGTTGGGCTGGCCGAGGACGGCGCTGGCGTCAGCGGGTGTGCCATTGAGCGCAGAGGTGGTGCTGCTGGCGGTGGCGGCGTCGTAGCGCAGCACGCGGTGACCGTTGGAGTCGCCGATGTAGAGACGTCCGCTGCCGTCGAGGGCGAGGGACGCGGGCTTGAATGTGGAAACGTTTGTGGAGGGAGGTGCAACGTTTTTGCCGAACCCGTTCTGCCCCAGCAGTCCCGAGGCGGAGGGACCCGTGGAGGCGGTATGAGCACTGTCATAACGAACCACTCGGTAGTTTCCGCTGTCTGCGACCCACAGAACGGTGCTGCCGCCGTTGCCGTTGCCAACGGTCAGGGCGGTGGGTGCGGCCAGCCCGGAGGCGCTGTTCCCGGAGGCGAATTGCGTGAATCCGGTTTGGCCAAAGACGGCGGAGGCCTGCGCGCCGCTGGGCAGGGTTTGAGCATTGTCGAAACGGAGAACGCGATGGTTGGAGGTGTCGGCCACAAAAAGTCGGCCGGCGGCGTCCACTGCCAATCCCCATGGATGCGACATTTCGGATCTTCCATGTCCCAAGGCACTGCCATTCAGGTCCTGCTGGCCAAGCACGGCATCGGCCGGGCTGCCGGTGGGTTTTGTGGCGGCGTTGTCAAAACGCAGCACGCGGTTGTTCCCGTAGTCAGAGACCCAGAGCGATCCGTTGTAAACCGCCACATCGCTGGGGGTTTTGATGCGGGCGGGGCCTCCGGCGGGGGTGGTGCCCGACAGGTCGGGCTGTCCGAGCACCGCCTCCGGCGTTCCGCCGTTCGCTGTGGCGGAGGCCAGATTGTATCGCAGCACGCGGGACCCGCTGTCATCGAGCACGTAGACTTTCCCCGCGGAGGAATCGATCGTCAGGCCGCGCGGAAAAACGGGTGAGGCCTCTGCGAAGGACAAGGGGCCGAGGCAAACGGAGGCGGCCCGGTCCGGCGACCACGCGGCGTGCAGAGGGGATGATAAAATGAAAAAGAATACAATTGGATGAAATTTCATACAGTCAGTCCGTTGTTGATTGAAAGGCGGGAGAAGGAGAGCGGGTGTCCTGCGATGAGGCGCCGCCGGCCCTGCGGGTGCTCTCACTCGAGAGCACCACCGGGAGCCGGCCATCTTTGAGCCCACACTACAAAGACAGCCGGAAGAGAATCCGGAGGTCACAGGTGCGGCGTCACATCGCAGGGCGGTGAAGAATGGCCGTCAGTGCGGCCACGCTGGAGATTCGCATGCAATGACCGGTCTGGAAATGCACCGAAGGGAGCAACGGTGGAAGCAATTGCCGGGGACGGCCTGCGCCAAATGGTCCGGCGTGAGACCGGGTGGTCCTGAACCGCCCGGATCAACCAGGCCCCGTCGTCACGCGCATTGGCTCAGGAAATTCTCCAGCAGGCGCAGGCCGGTCGCCTGGCTTTTCTCGGGGTGAAACTGAGTGGCGATCATCCGTCCGCGCTGCACTGCCGCGGCGAAGTCCCGTCCGGCATAGTTCGTCGTCCCGGCGATGACACCCGCCTCAAGCGGCTCCGGGTAGTAGGAGTGGACGAAATAAAAGAAGGGCGACTCACCGAGCCCCGCCCATGCCGCACTGTCAGGATGCGCGGGGTTTACATTGTTCCATCCCATATGAGGAACCTTCAATCCTGGCTCCGAGGGAAACCGCACCACCTGACCGCGGAGCACGCCGAGACCAGGAACACCGGGGTTTTCCTCGCCGCCTTCAAAGAGCACCTGATAGCCCACGCAGATTCCGAAATAGGGCCGGTCCGCGAGAATCCACTGTTTCAGGGGTTCGGTCAGGCCCTGGCGGTTCAGGGCATTCATGCAATCGGCAAAGGCCCCCTGGCCGGGATAAACGAGGGCGTCCACCTCCGCCAGGTCCGCCTCTGACTGCACCAGCACCGGGTCATGCCCCAGCGCCCGCACGGCATTGCGCACGCTTTGGAGATTGCCGCCTCCGTAGTCGATAAGGCCCGGCTTCATGCTAGAGCATGTCCTTGGTGCTGGGAACGCCGGTCACACGGGGATCGCGCCGCATGGCGGCATCGAGAGCCCGGGCAAGACCTTTGAAAATAGCCTCCGCCATATGGTGGGCGTCGCGGCCATAGAGGATTTCCACGTGGACATTCGCGAGGACATTGTGAGTGAATCCGCGCAGGAACTCCTCCACCAGCTGGAACGAAAAGCCGTTGATGCTTTCCACGCCGCGGGGCACGCGGTGCTCCAGATAAGAGCGGCCGCTGAGGTCCACCGCCACGCGGGCGAGCGTTTCATCCATGGGCAGATAGGCCCACCCGTAGCGAACGATGCCCTTCTTGTCCCCCAGGGCCTGACGCAGTGCCTGACCGAGCACAATGCCGGTGTCCTCCACCGTGTGGTGAAAATCGACATGCAGATCTCCTTTGGCGACCACCTTCAAATCCATGAGGCTGTGCTTCGCAAAGAGCGTGAGCATATGGTCGAAGAATCCGATGCCGGTTTGGATGTCGGCATGGCCCTGACCGTCGACGGTCAGGGCGAGCTGGATGTCGGTTTCGGCGGTGCGCCGGGAGATTTCGGCCGTTCGTGCAGTAGTCATGAATCGTGCGCCCTTTACTTCACCGGCGGTTTGACCGGCTTCGCTTTGGCGTCATTGGCAGCCTTGGTGGCCTCTTCCAGTTTCTTCTTCACGCCAACGTCTTTGGTGTGGAATTTGGCCGCGACCTCGAAGTTGTTTTTCGCCGAAAGGAATGACTTGGAATTCATGTCCTTGAGCCCCTGTTCGAACTTTTTGTTGGCGGCCGACATTCCGGAAACGTCGATCGCGGCAAGGCGCGCCTCCTCTTTCTTCAATGCGGCCAGCGAGTCCTGAATGGTCTTCAGGTCATAGACATAAAATCCGGGAATCGAAATTTTGTCCTTTTTGTCCTGAGTGATTTTCGCCATCGCCTCCACCCGCTCTTTCCGGAGCGTTTCGTCCATTTCCTTTTTCTTCTCCGGTGTCAGTTGGGCGAGCAGTTGCTTGCGGTTGGCGTCAGTGATCGGGTAGTCCGTGATGGCTTTCGAAATGGCCGCCTCGACGGAGGACAGCTTTTTTTTCATCACGTCCACGACGGGCGGGAAATCGATGCTGGCCACGTAGCTGGCCTCGATTCGGGAAGCTGTCTGATAGGCTTCGAAAGGTTTGTTGGCCTTGAACAGCGCATCCATTTGCACGCGAAGTTTGCGGGCGTTGATGTTGTATTCGTTCCACTTGGCTTCCTCTGCGGTGACCCATTGGCCACGCAGTTTGATGTCGCCCGCCTTCACTTTTGCCTGCTCCTCGGTGTGCAGTTTGAGAAGAGCTTCGACATCCGGTTTGGTTTTGGCGGTCCTGTCGGCCTTGTATTTATCAACCCACGCCTGCAGTTTCTTGATGCGCTTGTCGTAGTCCGGGAGGCTCAGACCGTCGGGAATGGTTTTGAGCTCATCCAGGAGGGCCGCCGCCTCTTTGTCCGCCGCCGAGAGCTTCTCGACTTTGGCCACATCGGCCTTCAGGACTTTCTTCGAGTCTTTGATGCCAGGCCCTTCAATGACTTCCATCTGATAAGAGTCGGTCGTTTCGGCGGTGATGTTCCCTTTCAGAATCGCGCCGCTTTTAAGGGTAATGGTGTCCGCCGCTGCGCCGGAAAGAGTGGCGGCCATCGCAAAGACAAGACTGAGGCGGGGAAAGGTAATCGGCTTCATTGGCTGGGATGATGGGGAGTGAATTGGGTGAAACCCGGGGGCGACTCCGGCGATTCCGGCAGTACACGTGAGGTTTCGCCGTACGTTCACCCAGGAATGCCCTCCGGCTCAAGCTAAAAATGAACCGTGCAAAAGAAGAACGATTCGAAGTTTTGGGGGCGCTTCAGGGACTTCCATAAATCAGGAATGAATCGACGACCGTAAAAGAAGTTTGCCAGGATGGAAATTATGGTAAATTTAGAATCTTCCTCCATTTCATGACCCGCGTTCTTCTTTTTTCCATTCTCGGTGCGCTTTTCGGCGTGCCGTCTTCTCACGGCCAGAGTCGACTGCCCTCAATGCCTGGCTATGAGCGCTACAAGAAGCTGCGTGACGAAATCCCTAAATCCTGGAAAAGTGGAACCCTCGAAGGGCAATGGAAAGACGGTGGAAAGGTTTTTGAGTATGATCGCGACAGCAAACACTGGCGATATGACCTTGAGAAAAGGCAGGCCGTTGAACAGGGCCCGGCCCGGCAGGAACCGCCTCAAACCTCCGAGCAGCGCGCGGACCAGACCCGCGAAGACCGGGAGTGGAGGCAGCGGCCCGAGCGCGGCCGGCAGTTCCCGTCCGTAACGTCTCCAGGCGGGGATTTCGTCGCTTATCACCGTGACCGGAACCTCTATATCAACAGCACCTCGCACCATCCGGAGCACTGGGCGGTCACCACTGATGCGACAAATGAAAACCGGCTCCGCTACGGAACGGCGAGCTGGGTTTATGGGGAAGAACTGGATCAGAAATCCGCGATCTGGTGGTCCACAAACGGGCGCAAGCTGGCCTTCTACAAGTTCGACGAGAGCCGCGTGCCGGACTATTTTCTGGCGCTCGACCAAACGAAGCGCCAGAGCACTCTCGATGTGGAACCGTTTACGACGGCGGGAGCGCCAAATCCCCAGGTGGATCTGCTCATTTACGATTTGGAATCGAAGCAAACGGTTGCCGTGGATGTCCGCAGCGGGAAGAAGTTCGACGACGACGCTCTTGGGCACTATGTGTATTCCGTGATGTGGTCGCCGGACGGAAAGGAACTCCTTTTCCACCGCATGGACCGGAGGCAGAAACAGTTGGATCTCTGCGCAGCGGATCCCGCCACCGGAAAGGTACGTGTGATTCTCCATGAAGAATGGCCGGCCACCTGGGTGGATCCGGATACAGCGACCCTTCGGTTTCTGAATGACGGCCGCCGTTTCATCCGGGAGTCGGAACGCTCCGGATGGCGGAACTATTACCTCTACGACCTGTCGGGACAACTGCTCGCCACCCTGACAAAACATTCGTTCGAAGTGGCCGGTATCGTGCGGGTGGATGAGGCGGCCAACAAATTCTACTACCTTGCCCGCAGCGGGGACAACCCGATGAAAGTGCAACTCCACCGTTGCGCGCTCGACGGCTCCAGTGACGTGCGCCTGACGGATCCGGCGTATCATCACAGCGTCAACCTTTCGCCGGACGGCGCGTATTTCATCGATGTCGTGCAAACTCACGACTCTCCCCCCGCCACCCGGCTGATGAGTGCCTCCGGAGAGCGGATTGCCGAACTCGCCACGAGTGATCTGACCAAATGGGAGGAACTCAAGCTCAGGCGTGTGGAGCTCTTTACCTTCAAAGCGGCGGACGGACAGACGGACCTTTACGGACTGCTGCACTTTCCCTCCAACTTCGATCCTGGCAAAAAGTGGCCCCTGCTGGTGAATGTATATGCCGGCCCCTCCACAAACGGCGCGCGGGAGACTTTTGCCGCTCCGTCCACCACCACGGAGCTGGGATATCTCGTCGCTTCGATGGATTCCCGGTCCGCCGCGGGACGGGGCAAGAAGTTCCTCGACGCCATCTATCAAAAGCTCGGGCTCGTGGAGATCGACGATCAGGCAGCCGGAGTGAAGTTCCTGACAGGCCGCAGTTATGTCGATGGCAGCCGCGTGGGAATCAATGGCGTCTCCTATGGCGGGAGCGCCTCCACCATGTGCCTGCTGCGGCATCCGGACGTTTATCAGGCCGCCTGCGCCTCCGCCGGCGTCATGGATTACCGGAACTACGATTCCATCTATACGGAGCGTTACATGGGCCTGCCCAAAGACAGCCAGGCGGCCTATGATGCCGCCAACCCGATGCTCAGGGTCAAGGACCTCAAGGGTCGCCTGATGATCTTCTACGGCACCGCCGACAACAATGTGCATCCGTCCAATTCACTGCAGTTGATCAAAGCGCTGCAGGACGAGGGAAAAAGCTTCGACGTCCAGGTCGGCCCGGATCTCGGTCACACCGGCCTGAACTCCGGCAGGATGATGGAGTTTTTCCAGGATACGCTGGGAGCCGGGCCGCGGTAAAATCCAGGCGGACCTACACTCTCCGCAACTGACGGCGCATCACAAAATAGAGCACGATCAACGGCGCGAAGATCCACAGCACGAGGACGATCCTGTTCATGTCGAGCGTGCGGATTTTCAGATCGAGGAGCGTCCACTCCCTGCCAAACAGGTTGAACCTTATCACGTAGAGCTTGTCACGGCCGAAGAAAACGTTAGGGCGCTGGGCGCGGCGCTTGTCGGTGCGTTCCATTTCGGCCTTGCTGAAGAGATCGCGGATCTTCTGGTTTTCAAAAACCTGCTCGGCGCTCACGATGCGGTACTCGTCGGGAACCCGGTGTTTATCCGCATTGAAGTTGCCTGCGTTGATGTCGGCCATGATGGCGTCGATGCGCTGGGCGAGCTTGCGGGGAGTGCGTTCTTCGAGTCCGGAGATGACGGCGAGGGCCTGTTTGGCATCCTCCAGTTGCACCTCCTCCTGCGGCGTGAGATCCCGTGGCGGATTGATGATGCGGCGGATGCGGTTGTTGAGCTCCTCCTGAGCGACGCTGAGGGGATTCAGGTTGGCCTGCGCGATGACCATGCTTTCGTAGGACCAGCGCAGCGGCATGAGATTGCCTAGAAACGGGACTTGCAGCGCGCTGCGTTTGTCGGTGCCGGTTTCGCCCTTCTCCTTGTCGTCATTGAGCCAGCGGCGGATGCTGTAAACGAAATCCAGGTTCCGGTTCATCTCCTCGTATTTGATCAGGGCGCCGCCCAGGATGATCTGGGGAATGAGGATGAGCGGGATAATGTTCAGGGCCGTTTTTGCATCGCGGACCAGACTGGAAATGAGCAGGCCGATCCCCACACCGCAGAGGGAAGTGGCAAACATCCAGCCGAGATAGATGAGGAACATGTCCTTGATCTCGAGGATGCGGTTGCCAATGAAGATGTAGATGATGTTCTGGAGCAGCGAAACCGTTCCGAGAGCCAGCATCTTGGAGAGGATAAAACCGGCGGCATTGCGCGAATAGTTGCGTTCACGCTGGAGCAGAATGCGGTCCCGGATGATCTCGTCCGCACTGTTGGTGAGGCCGAGAAACATGGCCACCACCAGCGAAAGGAAAAGATAGGTGGGAATGTGGAACGCCGAGGCAAAAGTGTAGTTTCCATCCTCGGACCAGCGCAGCACCCATGCGATGAGGATCGCAAGCAGCGGGGCCTCGACGAGGGTGGTGGCCATGTTGGAACGGTTGCGCAGACGGCTCAGAAACGCGCGGCGCAGCATCACTCCCAGCCGCACGCGGCGCTCGCGGGGCGGAGGCTTCACCGGGGCGTCCGGTTGCACCTGCAATTGCGTCTGAGTCATGGACCACGACTGTGTCTGAGTGACGGACATGGCGGTCTCGTCACCGCGCAGCGCCGCCTCCTTCACTTCGCGCATCACCGTGTGAGTGTGATAGCGGTCGCGCCAGAATTCCGGCGGAAAACGCCGGGCCGGCGACATGTGGCCGCGTGAGTCCTCCTCGTAGAGGACATCGCCGCCGAGGTCGCGCAGCGGCGTTTCCAGCACGTCGAAGATGAATTCCGGTTGATGAAAATCCGGCTGCGGGAGATGCGCGCCGGCATCACGTGCGGGCTTTGACAACTGCTCCTCCCATGCCTCGCGGAAATAGTCCTGCATTTCCTGCGGACGTCCGAAGAAGACCATCTTCCCGCCGTTGTCGAGAAGGATGGCCTTGTGAAACATATGGAACAGCCGGGCGCTCGGCTGGTGAATGCTGACAAAAACGATTTTGTTATGCGAAAGCCCGCGGATGATTTCCAGGATATGCTCCGAGTCCTTGGAGGAGAGTCCGGAAGTTGGCTCATCGAAGAGGAACACGTCCGCCGGCGTGATCATGTCCAGGCCGATGTTCAGGCGCTTTCGTTCGCCGCTGGAGAGCGTTTTTTGCTCCGGCTGTCCGGCAACGGCATGACGGCGCTCATTGAGCCCGAGCTCGATCAGCTTCGCGTCCACGCGGCGGCGGATGTCGCGCGACTGCAAATGCGGCGAGCGCATGGTGGCGGCGCACGTCAGGTTTTCTTCGACGGTCAGCAGAGCATCGAACGCATCCTCATGCGGAATGTAGCTGATGAAGGGAGAGAGCCGCCCGAGATTCTCATAGAGCGGCTGACCGTTCATCAGCACCCGCCCGCTGTTGGGGCGGAGATGGCTCGCGAGAATTCGGAGCAGACAGCTCTTTCCGCTGCCGCTGGGTCCGAGCACACAGACCATTTCACCGCGGCGCACGGAGAAGCTGATTCCATCCACCGCGGGTGTGCTCCGGCCAAAACGGTGCGTGAGGTCAGTGACATCCAACTGACGGATGATGGTGCGCTCCTCCTCGATGATGCCGTCGGCAAACCGGCAGCGCAGATGCTGGCCTTCGCCGAGGGAAATCAGAGCGCCGTCATTGAGCGGCACGCGTTCCTTTTCCTTCACCGGCATGCGCTCCACCGTCACGGGGCGCGGTGACTTCAGCACCTCCAGTTCGCCGGTTTTGTTTTCGTAGTCGCAGGTGATGCGCAGGAGCATTTCGCTGCGCAGGGAAGGGGAGAGCAGAATGTCGCCTTCTCGAAGCAGCGCGGGATTGTTGGAAACCCGGTAGTCGGTGCGGTTGGGATTGAGATTGAAGCGCCCGCCCATTTCCCGCGCCCGGCGGCGCAGTTCCGCAAAGGTAATGGAGGTTTCGTCCGGAAAAATGATCCGCTCCGGAAGAGCAGCGTTCACGGGCTGCCCCTGGACAAGCGTCTGGCCTCCCACCCTGAGGGGTGACGGGCGCAGCGCCTCCACCTTCACCGCCAGTCCAAACTGAATGCGCATCACGCTGTTCCGCGAACGCTCCCGTTCGATGAAAGGGGCCTCGTTGGAGCCCAGGCTCAGGTAGAGCTGCGTGGAGGACACCCCCTTCCTCGCATTGAGGTAGAACAGCAGATCCTGGTAGTCGAGCACGTGTTCTCCCACCACCACACGCTGTCCTTCGTAGAGCCGCATGAACTCTCCACGCCCCAGCCGCCGTCCGCGGGCGATCACCTGCGCCACTCCCGTGCGCTTGAGCAGAAGGAGGTTTTGAAAACGGAACACCGTCAGCGCGTGCGGGCCGGGCACGTGATCGAGGACAAGGTGAGCCGGAGGCATCCCCCCGATGTCCAGCAGTTCCAGGACGTGGCCGGTCGCTGCTGCATCCGGACTGGTTTCCGTGAGCTGCCCCACGATTTCCTTCACCTCACTGGCCATTCCCAGCCCGGCCATGAATTTTTGGAACGCCTGCAGTTCCTCCACCGGCGAGGTGGACCGTGTGATGAGCACATAGAGCTGCACGGCGAGCTGAATCTTCTCGTCGTGATTCAGGAGACCCCGCAACTGGCCCGCGATGGCATCGAGGTCCTGAGGCTCGCGCAGGGCGCGGCGGTAGAGGGACTGCAGTTCGGAGTAGACCGCCTGCGGGTAGTCATACCGCATGAACCCGAGACTGCTCTCGATTTCGTCCTCGTTGGCCGCGCCATCCAGTTTACTGAATCCCGCATAGACCTTGATGAGCACCGGCATCAACTGCTGGCCGGCGGGACGTCCGCGCAACCGGCGGATCAGCCGGCGCAGGCGGCCCTGGGTGCGCAAAAAACCCCGCTGCATGCCAACGCCGTCAACGGACGGCGGCTGAGAAACGGGGGGATCGGGGGCTTTCATGGAGGGAGGAACCGGACGCAGACACGCGATATTCTCTCCGTTGGCACCGCCCGCTCCGCACTGCAAGGCGGAGCGTGAAGACGCGGGGAAAAACCCTCCCGGTTTCGACCGGCGGGGTGACATTCACCGCAACCGGCAGGGGGTGATCTGCGGAGAAGTGGACAAATCCTCCCCGGCCCCCACTATAACCCCGTGAAGTTTGGCGTTCTTTTGCTGCTTGCAGCCGGGCTTGCCCCGGCCTTGCGGCTGTACGCACAGACCCCTCCCAACGGCACGCTGCTTTTCCAAAATCTGCAAAAGCTGGGCACTTCCTACAACGTCAACAACCCGGCGGTGGAGTCCCT
>DATAIE010001095.1:0-3474 GCA_036262875.1 Verrucomicrobiales bacterium | reverse complement strand
TCATCAGCAGCAGCGAGGGCTCGTGGTTGGGCACATCCGCGTGCATGGAGCGGATCACGCAGAGGTCGTCGGCGAATTCAGCGGTTTTGGCGAAAATCTCGCTGACCTCCAAGCCGGACTGGCCGTATTTTTTGAAGCTGTAGGGCGACTTCATCAGCGCGCCCGTCTTCCGCTCGGTGCTCAGGTATTCGCCCGGCATGGGCTTCTTGTCATATTTATCCAGTTCCGGTTTCGGATCGAAGGTATCCACCTGCGAAGGCCCGCCGTTGCAAAAGATGTGGATCACATGCTTCGCCTTCCCTCCAAAGGGGGGCGGCTTTGAAATCAGCGGATTCACCGCCGCTCCCGCGTTCCCGCCGGTGAGCGTTTGAAGCGCCAGCGCTCCCAGCCCCATCCCGCACCGCGTCAAAAAATCGCGGCGCGTGGAGAAGAGGTGGCTGAAGTCGGGAGCGTGATGACTGCGCATACAATAGTTCTACGAAGAAAAGGGGGGCATTTATCCCGGGATTTACCCGGAAAGCACGGATCGGGCCGGGAAAAGCCAGGGAGCCCCTGTGGATGCGTAGATTGACGTCATTAAATCGCGCTCTAAAAACGGGCGCGACTATTCCCTGATCCCTGCCACTTCCGCTATGAAACTCGCCCTTCCGCTTCTGCCTCTGCTGAGTCTTCCCGCCGCCGCCGCGAATCTCTACATGATCGATATCGATTCGACGCGCACCGGAGCGGCCACCACCACGGGAGGCGCGCCCTTCACCGAGCCGGGCTGGACTTCGCTGGATGCCACCAATCCTGTCGATTCCAACGGCGCCTCGGCGACCATCGACGGGGTGACCTTTTCCATCGCGAGCGCGGACAGTTCCCGTATACGCACCTCCGGCAGCAATCCCTCGCCCAGTGCCCTCACCGGCGATTTTGTTTTCGACGACGGGGCCAATCAGGCAATCATTCTCGTCTTCGGTGTGGCCGGCTCTCTTCAGGCCGGCACCTGGAAGGTGGACGCATGGAACTGGGATTCCGGCGTCGCCAATTTTGAGACGAATATCCAGATCGCCGGATACCGGACCAACACCGTGGAAACCATCGTCAGCAGCAACGTGATCCCAAATCCCACCGATCCCGCCGTTTCCTTCACTTTCGTGAGCGACGGTTCCTCCGCCTACGACTTTTTCTTCCGCGACAACAGCACCGGAGACCGCACCCGCCTCAACGCTCTGCGCCTCCAGTTGATCCCCGAGCCCGGCTCAGCCGCCATGCTCGCTGTTGCGGGATTGGCTCTCTCCTCCCGCCGCCGGCGGTCTTAAGAAGGCTCCGCAGCGATGACCCGCGAGGTCACCGTGCTTTCGTCATTCTGATTTCCCCCTTCGTCATTTCGCCGCAGGCGACCTCACCCCCGCGAGGATGCCGCTCAATCCGGTAAAGGCCACCAGCAGGGCGACGCCCGTGGCGGCGAGAGCCGGCACGAATCCTCCTCCACGGGGACCCTGCAATTCAAAAGTGTAAATGCGCCCGTGCCACTCGCGGGTCCAGAGGCTGTAGGTCTCGGCATCGGTGCGCACGTTCTCCTCCTCCACGGCGTTGTTGAGATACCTCGTGTAGACCACGTTGGAGATGAGCTTCATCGAATCCAGTTCATTCCACGAGACGGGGTGCGGCATGGGAAACTCGACCGACAGCGCGTCATCGCGAAAGTCCACGTCCTTCACATGCACCGTCTCAAGCACGGAGCCGTCCTTGTTGAAAAGCCGCAGAAAGGCCTCCGGCTTTTGCCAGCCGGCATCGGTGCTGACCGTTTGCGTGAATTGCGCGAGCTTGTTGAGTGTATCCTGCGAGAAGAACTCGTGGCCCTCCTTGGTCAGGTCCTGGAGTTTGAAGGTGGCTTCCACCGAGCGTTTGAGCGCGCCGCGTTTTGTCAGGGGCGCCATGTGGATGTTATTGATCATGCCGCCGCTTTCCACGGCTGCCGTGTGCCATCCCCATGCGGCCAGCGCTCCTCCCGCCACTACCATCAGCAGGTGTCGTTTCCACCGCTTCCGGCAGTGCCCTCCGGCGGAGCTTTCCCGCAGCAGCCCCATTTCCAGGAGGGCACCGGCGATCGCGGAGCACACGATGGCGAAACAAAACAAATAGATGCCCCGGCATGCGATGCAGCGCACATAGTCTCCCACCTTCACCAGCATGACCAGCATCGCGATCACCAGCACGTCGAGCATGGAGTACTTCGCGGTCCACGACGCCAGATAGACGAGGATGCCCCGCTTCCGCCGCGACAGCCACGCCGTGCCGGAGGCGCACATGAGGGACAGCAGGAACTTCAGCAGGGGGAAACAAACGCTGAAGACAAGAATGAGCCCGGCGAGAAACTCATGGTCCGTTTTCCAAAGCTCCTTGATCCCCGTCCACACAGAAAAAAGCCGCGGCCCCTCGAGGGCATTCGCCACCAGCATCGCCGGCAGGAAAAAACTGGGAATGATCACCGCCAGTCCTGTCAACGCAAAGAAAACGGACCACCGGTTCCAGTGGATGGACCGGCGCGGAGCGGAGGGAAGGGAGGAGACGGGGGCCGCCTCGGCCTGCAAATTCATGAGCGCGAGTGTAGCACATGGGTTGCAGTGTCATGGGGAAAGTTGGGCAGGGGCGGAAAGCTCCAAACATCAAGAACCCGGTACCAAAGAAGCTCCAAAATTCAAACAACCACGCGTTCCCCGAGGAGCGGGCTCTCCGCGATGCAATCTTTGGTGCTTGGCGCTTGATGTTTCTTTGGTGCTTGTTTCTTGGTGCTTGGAGCTTTTCTCTCCCTCCTCCGCCTTGTCCTCTCCTCCTCCCACCACTCACGATGCGCTCGCCGCTCTGGAGCAGTACTTCGGACACCGGAAGTTCCTCGATGGTCAAAACCGGATCATCGCTGCGGTGCTCGCCGGGCAGGACACACTGGCCATCATGCCCACCGGCGGAGGGAAGTCTCTGTGCTATCAGTTGCCCGCGCTGATCATGGACGGGGTGACGGTGGTCATCAGTCCGCTCATCGCCCTGATGAAAGACCAGGTGGACGCGCTGGAGCGCCGGGGCATTGCCGCCACGCTCATCAACAGCACGCTCAGCCCGGGCGAGCAGCAGGCGCGCATCGATGCGATGCGTCAGGGAAAATACCGCCTCGTCTACGTCGCTCCGGAGCGGTTCCGGCACCGCGCCTTCACCGATGCCCTGCGCGCGGCGGACATCGCACTGCTCGCGGTGGACGAGGCGCACTGCATTTCCCAGTGGGGTCACGATTTCCGGCCGGACTACATGCGCCTCGGCGAGGCGCTGGAGCGGCTGGGCCGTCCGCAGGTGGTCGCGCTCACGGCCACCGCCACGCCGGAGGTGCGCGCGGACATTCTGCGGCAGTTGTCACTGCGCGATCCCTTTGAATGTGTCAGCGGATTCTCGCGCCCTAATCTCAGTCTCAATGTCACCTCCTGCGCGAAAAAGCAG
>DATAIE010001094.1:0-3217 GCA_036262875.1 Verrucomicrobiales bacterium | reverse complement strand
GAAACCCCGGTTGACTGCCATCGCATCGATTGGGGACCTTTATCGGGAGTGTTTCTTCCGGCGGTGCACTCGCACGCTAAGCCACCTCGATCAGTCTCCATGTTCGGCCCTTAATTCGGTATGCTATATGTTCTGGGATATTAACGGGCTCACCTGCACGGATTACGAAGGGGAGGGCGCGGCGCTGACTGACGCGTGTTTTTCTGTCCTCGCGGAGATCATTCGCCTTGATCACGTGGCCTGCCAGGAAGCTGCTATCCACGGATACGGGCACTTCTACCATCCGCATGACGTTTCAAAACCACTGAACGCCTACGTGCGATCAACTGGCGGGGCTGGGAGCCGCCTCGGCGGCGGTGGGGAGCGGGCTCATGGTGCAGAGTTCCGCCGCGGGGCTCACCGGGGCGAATTTGTTCATCCTCGCCTTTGCCGAGAGCGGTACGGGGAAGGGGCGCGCGTTCGATGCGATGCTCTCCGGTTATTTTGCGGAGGCCCGCCGCCGGGCGGAGGAATGGGTCACGGAGCAGCGCCCGCTCATCGTGGCGGATCTGGAGGCGGCAAAGGCCGATCTGGAGCGCGGGAAAAAAGAGCGCCGCGATGCCAAGACGGACGTGGATCAGGCCACCGCCGTGGAGACGCTGCGCAGCGCCGCCCGGCGGCTCCACGAGGCGGAGGCGGACCTCGCGCGGGAGCCGGTTTTCAATATCGGCAACGCCACGGCGGAGGCCATTTGTGAATGCCTGGGCAATGCGCCCGGAGAGTCGGCGGCCATCTTCTCGGCGGATGCGCGCGACATCGTGGACAACCTCCTCGGCCGCTACAGCAAGGACGGGAAGGGCAGCGATGAAGCCATCTTCCTCCAGTCCTACTCCGGCGACGCTGTGAACATCAAACGCAAGGGCAGGCCCGCCCTCTCGCTGCGCTCCCCGCGCCTCACCCTGTGTCTCGCCGTGCAGCCGGACATCTGGCAGCGCCTCGTGGCGGACTCGCGCATGATGGAAAGCGGCTTTCTCGCGCGGGCGCTCGCGTTTGATTCCGATGCGGGGGCGGCCCGCCCGTCGGACCACGTCATCCCGGAGTGCGTCCTCCGCGAGTGGCACGACACGCTGGCGGAGCTCTTCGTCTTCCGCGATGAGCCGGACCCCGTGCGCATCGTGCAGCCGGACAGCGAAGCCCGCCGCCTTTTCAACCTCGCGGCCAACAGCAGTGCGGACGCCCGGGAGGCCGGCGGCGTGCTTTCCGACGTGAAACCCTTTGCCGCCCGTTTCGCTGAAAACGCATGGCGTCTCGGCCTCACGCTCCATGCCATTCAGTACGGCGCCAATTCCCACCGCATGCCGATGGATGCTTTTACCGCACGGTCCGCCATCACGCTTACGCACTGGTTTTTTACGGAAACCATGGTCCTCCTCGCACCGCTTCGACGGGACAAACTCATCGTGCGGCTGGAGAAACTGATGCAGGTTTTTGAACGCCGGCAGGTGGAACACATCACCATGCGCGAACTGCGCAACAACCACGGATTCGATCCCGGGCAGGTCCGCACGCTCGCCAACCGCTACACCGACCGTCTCTCCATCGTGTGCCCTCCCCCCGGCGTCACCGGCGGCCGTCCCTCTGAAATCGTTGTCATTGGCTCGATGAAAGCCCTTTTCGAAACGCCTCCGACAAAAGAAACCGCAGCCGTTTCACTGCCGTCCGACGTGGAGGAAGTGGGCGATGATGACGGGAGCCCGTTCTGAAAGACAGCGAAGACAAGGATGAGAAAGCCCCGCGGCGGGGGGATGCGTATGCCCTTTTGCCGCGGGAGCGTCCTCAAAACCCGCAAAACCTCTGCAAAAGGAGGTTTTGCAGGTTTTGCAGGTTTTGCAGGCGGTCTTTCGGAAAAGGAGGCCAGCGGGGACGCGGGCTCAAGTCGTCGGCATCTCGCGGGGCGGTTGAAACCATCGTGCCACCGTCCATCGTCAGGCATGTCTACGGTCCTGCCTGATGTTCCCGCGGGTGTTGGGGGTCGCCGGGCCCGGGGGTGGTTTCATCCTGGGCGCTGGCGGTTTTGGTGTCTGACGATGCCGGCGCTTTTCTGGGCGGGGTTTGCCATTTTGTTTTGGTGGCCCGGGTTGACCTATGACTGGCGGATGGGAACGTGGTTCAGGTTCAAGCGCATGGAAACGTTCGTCCTTGCGTATCCGCCGCCGCCCGCTCCCTCCTCAGGCGGCGCATCGACCCTGACAAAAACGGTCCGGAGAGAAATTGCCACTTTAAGGGTTGGTCCGGTTGAGATCGTTAAAATAACCATGGAGTTTCCATCCCCGGCGCCGCGGGGTTTTATGACTGTGAACGATCACCGGATTTCCGGCTTTGGATATGGGTGGGATCGCGGGACTCTCGCCGCGGTCCTCCATAAAGACTGGCCTCCGCCCTGACATTTTTCCCGGACGTTGCGCACACGGGCTTGTCTCGTGGTTTGGAAGAGTTACAGCGGTTGAGCGGGCGGGTATTTGGCGGGTCAGGGGGTGTCAAGACCGTGAGTCACCCGTGCAGAGCTGCAATTCTTGCAGCACTCCAGAGCCTTCGGCGTAAACATTCGGGAGTCTTTTTGACTGGACGCGAAGCGGGCGAATATGAGAGGAACAAAAAATGGATAGCGCTGCTCCTCAACCGTGGCCCCATGCTCCGCCGCACTGGGTGCTGGAACCGGGAATTTATATGGTGACGGCCTCCACTTATCAAAAACAGAGGTTGTTCGATACACCCGTCATTCTCGATGCGGTGACGGACCTGCTGCTCGACACGGCGAAGGAGTTTCACTGGACGATGAGAGCGTGGGCGGTGTTGAAGAACCACTATCATTTCATTGCCGGTTCTCCGGCTGATACCGGCGTGTCACTGCGCGGATGGTTGAAGGCATTTCACCGGCGAGCGGCAACAACAGTGAATGAACTGACAGGCTGCCCCGGACGGCGGGTCTGGAGCAACTTTTGGGAAAGCCGGATCACGCATCAGACTTCGTATCTGGCGAGGCTGCGGTACGTAAATCAAAATCCGGTGCTCCATGGAGCAGCACCGGATGCCACCCGCTACCGCTGGTGCAGCGCCCGGTGGTTTGAGACCAATGCTCCCGGATCTTTCGTGGCGAGTGTCGCCAGATTCAAAACAGACGCCCTTCCCATCGAGGATGACTTCGATGAAGAAACCCCCTCCGCTTGCTAACGCCGAA
>DATAIE010001093.1:0-3149 GCA_036262875.1 Verrucomicrobiales bacterium | reverse complement strand
TCATTGGCCGAACTGTTATTCTCCTTCGTCCACCCGTCGAGAAGCGTATCCGGATTGGCCGGAGCCGCGGTCGTATTGCGCCAGAATTCGTCCGGGCGGCCCTTCTTGTAGATGCCCCCCGTATTCGCGTTTGGCCAGTGGCGGTCAACGGTGGTTGCACTGAAATCCTCGACGCGCACCCAGCGGCCGTAGTCGGGAGTGCTGCCGCTGCTGGTCGTGGATTCGACGCCGTTGCGGCGCAGTTCCACGGGCAAAGCATCGGGAGCGGGAAGCCCGGCAGCCGCAAAGAGCCGCATGCCCAGATATTGCATGTGCGGACTTCTGGGATTGAGATTGAAGTCAACAAAACCATCGAGGGGATTGTCACCAGGAATCGAAATGCGGAGCGGCCTGAAGGTGTAGGAGCGGCTGCTGTTTCCCCGAATCCGCATGGAAGACCGGTAACGCACGGAGGTTTCCGCTCCGCGGGCGGTGACCAGCGTCATGTTGAACTGCCGGTTGCTTGAACTGCTGACGTTGTTGAACGCGTTGTTTTCCGCCGTCGTGAGAACCAGGCGGTAGGTATCCGCCGTGAGACTGGAGACCTCGTCGTCCACCTGATACTGGCAGTTGGCCAACTGCCCAAGGGGGGTGGTGTCCGGCCAGGTGCGGGTGCCCGTGCCGTCAGTGGAGGAGATATAAAACTCCCAGATCGTTTTGTCGGCTGCGGGGAGCAGGACGGCGGTGAATTTCCCGGCACCGTCATTGACCATTGGCGTGCTGCTGAACGCCGGAGGACTGCTGGCGGTGGCATTCCGGTAAAACAGAGTGGCCGTGCGGGCAGCGGCGGCGGCTTCGTCATTTACCTCGCAGGAAATTGTGACGCTGTCGGTGCTGCGCGGGATCGCCGGCGAGTGCTTCACGTCGTGAATGATCGGCGGCAGATTGTTCGTCAGGACACTGTTCGCCGCGCCGGGGGTTCCGCCGCTCGCCGCGGTACTCGCCGTCCAGTTTTGGCCGTTGTCATTGCTCAGCGCAGGATTGCGCAGTTCGAGGGATTTCCCGCCGCCGTTGGCCGGGGTGGACCAGTCCCAGCCATTCCAGGTCGTCTCGCGAACGCGCTGAGCCCAGTCGCCCTCGGTCGCATAGGTGACTTCGCTCACCTTCGTGAAGGTGCCCGGGTCCGTACCTGGCTGAGAAAGGGCAATCTTTTCTCCTTTGTTGGAGAGAGAGGCGCCCGCCTGCCAGGGCCCCAGCGCAGTGACTCCCGGGAAGGCCGCCGCCAGGGCGGTCGGGTTGGCCGCCACCACTACAAACCCTCCGGCACCGATGGTGGAGCCTGCGGGAAACGTGTAATTCACTCCGCTCGTCAGTGCCCACCCGCTCAAATCCACCGCTGTCGACTCCGGATTGAAAATCTCGATGTATTCGAGAGCCGTGTTCTCCGGGTAGCCCGTTCCGGGGCGATACATGATTTCATTGATCATCGGCGCGGCGGTCGCCGAAATGCCAAGGGATCCAAGGGTAACTGCAACGGCAATACCGGCCGCGAACGCATGAGCGGAGTGATGCATAGGAAATGATAAGGGGCGGGGAAACCGGAATGGGCCGGAGTCTCAGCATACTTTATCAACGCCCGCGGGGTCAACCCCGCTCACAGTCAAACGGGTAACATTTTGGATAAGGCAAATTAGCCTTTTGCAAAACGGAGGATCAACCCATCATCGCGGGTATGACTGAATCCACGCCTTCCAAATCCGGACGCATCAGCATTCCGGAGTATGCCATGGCCCTCGCCCACGTCGCCAGCATGCGATCCGAGGACCCTTACCGGAAGGTGGGCGCTGTCGCGATCGATTTTGCCAACCGGGTCATCGGCACGGCCTACAACGGGCTGGCTCCCGGCTTCGATCCTCCGCCCGGCTTCTGGGACAACCGCAGTGCACGCCAAAAGTACATGCTCCACGCAGAGGTCAACCTTTGCAGTCTCTTTACCCGGGGCACTGTCAAGCTGGTCGCCGTGACGACGCAACCGTGCACCAGTTGCATGCAAATGCTCTGCGCCTACGGAATCAAAGAAGTCTATTTTCGCGACATCTACGAAACCAGCGAAGCCCCGGCCATTGCCGAGATTTACGGCGTAAACCTCATCCAGTTGGAGCAGTATCCGCACATCGGCGTCTGAATCAGGGCGTCCACGACATCCCCATCCGCAGAAAGCGGCGCGGCCTGCCGGCCCCCGGTGTATCCAGGACCGTCACCGGCACCCTCCCTCCGGAAGGAGCCCCTTCGACGACCGTGCCCGCTCCCGTCCATGCTGCGGACGGCGCTTTCACTGCCAGAACCGTCCACTCCGGCGAACTCAGGCCGTCCGATACCTCGACGGTATAAGTTACCTCCGCCCGCCCGTATCCTCCGCCATTTTGAGGAAGAGATACCGTCAACCCGGCCGGCGGTCCGGACTGCTGCGGAACACTGTTCGCGGCGCGGGGATCCGTTCCGAGGGCAAATTCGGCGAACGCATCGAGACCATCGCCGTCCTCATCGCTCCCGGATGCCACGGCATGCCATGCCAGCCACGGGCGCCAGGAGGCGGGCTCGGCCGTAACGTTAGGAAATCCCCCGGTGGGAACGGTGTAATAAGTGAGCGCCCCCGCGTAGTCGCGGCCCTGGCTGGCACCCTCCGTTTGAGAGACAAACGTGACAAAGTCGAGCAACGTGCCGCCGGAACGCAGCGAAAGACTGCCGGCCTGCGGGTCGAGCACAAAAGGCACATGACCCGCGCCGCCGCTGCCGTCCGCCGTCAGCTTGAGAAAGCCTCCCGCTCCGATGAAGCTGAGCGGTGGAAAAGTGAAAGCGGCCGGATTGCCGGCCTCGTTGTTAGTAAGAGTCAGACCGGCGAGAGCCACCGGAAGCGTTCCGGTGTTCGCGATCTCCAGCCATCCCGCCGAAAAGCGGGCACCCGGCGCCGCAAGCCATTCGTTGAAACGAAGCAAACCCGCAGGACCGGTCGTGACCGGCACGTTAGCCGCATTCGGCGTGGGATTGCACAGGGTCCAGTGCCCGTCCGTTCCCACTCGCCCGATACTCAACCGTGTGACCTGTGCACCAAAAACCACCGCGTCCTCCTCAGCAGCGCCGTGGAAAAGGTGGAGGTCATCGCCCGCCGC
>DATAIE010001092.1:0-4447 GCA_036262875.1 Verrucomicrobiales bacterium | reverse complement strand
GTCTTCTGCGGCTCCCTCACTTCATCGCCCATATGGCAGATGTTGTAGTAGCCAAGGTAGTCGTAGATCGCAATGGTCATCGCCCCGCCGAGGCCGCCGAGCCATTTGCCGTCGATATTCCAGGCTCCAGGCGGCGGTTCCAGCGCCGACATATTGAAGTGGGTGATGCCACAAACGATGACGATGATCACAGTAATCATCGTCCCGCAGCAAAGGACCACTCCAAGCTTCCCGATCGAAGCCGTCTTGCGACAAAGCAGGAGCGTCACCGCGAGCGCTAAAGCCGCAGCCACCGTCTTCATTCCTCCCGGCACACCCCATTGCTCCAGCCAGGACTTCAAACCCTCCACCGCATACTCCAGATATTGCAGAGCACCGATGTATCCCGAGGCCAGTTCCATCGCACCACTGAAAAGGAACTGCCAAATGAAGAAAAAGGGCAGGATGCGGCCCCACCGTGTCCCGTGGAAAATGCGGCGGAAAAAGTGATAGGTGCCGCCGCTTCCCGGCAGCGCCGCACCGAGTTCCGCCCAAACGAGCCCGTCGCAAATCACCAGCACCGCCGCAATGCCCCATGCAATCATCGCCTGCGGCCCGCCCATTTCCGCAAGGAACATCGGAATGGTAATGAACGGTCCGATCCCGACCATATTCGCGACGTTGAGCGACGTCGCCTGGACAGGACCGATGTCCCGCCTCAGGCCCGTGGATTCGACAGGTGTCTCCATGAGAGGGAGGATGGGAGAACGAATCCCGCCGCACGCAAGGGTACAAGGCACCGGATGCCGGTAGTCCGTTCACGGCATCGTCACCCGCAGGCGCAGGCTGGCCCGCATGAGACTGCTAACATCCAGTGCCGCTCTTTTTTCCACCCAATTCCCGCCCGTGCTCAGCGTCTCCACGGTGAGGCCGGCGGACTCCCACGTGATCATATCGCCGGACCATTGCGGCTCGATCACGACATCCGTGGCCGCCGTCGATTCTCTCCAGGTCATCCGCAAAATGCCGCCCTCTCTCGAACAGACCGGGGCCGCATCGCTGTCCGGATGGACGGGATCGGCGCTCAACGCGTACTCCGCCAGATTCTCCAACCCGTCCTGGTCCGGGTCCGCCCGCGGCCCCGCGACGAGGGGGTCAGCGGCGCTCTCTCCAAAGTGTTGCTGGCACCAGTCCGCAAACGGTCGTGTCACCGTCACCACCGTGTCGTCGAATGTCCTCACCATTCCATCGTCCGCCACGAGACGCAGTGTGTAGATTCCTCCCGCGTCGAAAAGCGCGTTGCCGGAGGGCATCGGCGGAAGACTCACGCTCCCGGGGCCCGCTGTTTTTTCCCAGTGAATGGAAGGCGTCCCCGTATCGTCGGTGACGGAGCCTTCCAGCAGGGCATTGATACCGGAGGTGAACGGGGCTCCCGCGCGGACAAACGGTCCGGAGTTGCCCGTGCGCGTCAGCGAAAACGCATCGAACGCAGCCGTCACGCTGCCCGTGGTGCTCGCGCCCGTCGCCGCCAGCCCCACATAGACGGGATCGGGCATTCCGATGCTCTGCGCACTGCCCTCCACCGTCCAGGCAATCCCATCGACCGAATGAGCGGCCGTGAGTGAATTGCCCGTCCGCTGCAGCCGGACATACCGTGGCAGCGAACCGGTCTGATTCGTGTCAGAGACCGCGCCCGCCGCTCCCTCCGCCGTACGCCAGACAAAGGACGACCGGTCCGGCGTAACCATCATTCCGGCGTGCATGGCCTCCGCCGTGAGAGCGCTGCGTACCATCACGCCGCAACGCGCGAAGGGACTCGCGCTCCCGGAGTTGATGGAAGCCACCCGGGCGATGACGGTAAAATCACCACTCATTTGCCGGTGTGCAAAATAGAATCCGTCTGCCGCCGTCGTGCCAATGCCTGCACCCGCACCTGTCAGGGTCCATCCGCTGCCGCCTCCGGCCAGTCCGGTGAGTTCGCTGTTCGTCCCGATATTCACTCCCGCTAGCGTATCGCTCATGACAAAAACACTCACGTCTTTGGTCGCTGTCAATTCAGCGTCCGACGCGGAGAACCGCAGCAGATACCGGCCCGGCGCACTGAAGACCGCGGTGGTGGCTGCGGCGGCTTCATCACCGAACGTTACAGTGCCTGAGCCACTGACCATGCTCCACGAGAGGACGACAGGGCCGGTCTCGAAAGGCCGATTATCAACCGTGACGGTCGCCTGCAATTCAATCCCCGGTCCCTCGGGAATGAACGCGCTACCGCCCGCGGGAGACAGAATGGTGATCTGCGGCGCGAGGTTCGTGTCGTCATCGTGGAGAGTGATGACGGCACTGGTGTTGATGGCGAGATAACCTGCCCCCGGCTCAATCGTGAGGATCACCGTTTTGTCAGGCTCTTTGATGAAATCGTCGACCGGTGTCACGTTCACGACCGCCTCCGTCTGGCCGGCGGCAAAGTGCACCGTCGCCGGCAACGCCACATAATCTCCGGCGGAAGCCGTCCCCCCAATCGAAAGCGCGACGTCAAGCGTCCCCGCCATCGAACCCGTGCGCGAAAGAGTGAACGTGCCGGCATCCGCCGGTTCCGAAGCCGAATCGTCGGTCGCCGCAACGGAGATTCCGGTCTCATTGTCCGTGATGGTCACGGTCGCGGACGAAGGACTTCCCGCTGAATAAAGCGCCGATGGTGCCACCGACACCACCACGGTCTCGCCGGGGTCGAGCACGGCATCGTCCAGCGGTGTCACCGTCAAAGTGACGCTGGTTTCGCCTGGCGGAATGATGACCTCCCGCGGCAGCGGAACGAAGTCTGCTCCCTCGGCAGCTGAGCCGCCGACAGTGAGTTGCACGGTGACAGCGCCTGACAAATCCAGTGAACTCCGTGTGATGGTGATCCGCCCGGGATCAGCCTCCTCTTCCGCAGCGATGTTATCAGCAGCGGAAACCGTGATGACCGTATGATCATTGTCAAGAATGGTTAGTGTATGCGTAACAGCCGGTGCAAGACTGCACGGGCCGGTGGGATGGCTCAGTTCAAGAGTTACTGTCTCCGGCGGCTCCGGGAGCGCATCGTCGATCAACATCAGAGGCACCGGTTTGGCTGTCTCGCCGGGCAAAAAGGTCAGTATGCCGCCGGTTCCCGCCACATCCGCCGCTGTGGCTGTGCCGCCGGTGACCGACCAGTCAACACTGCATGGCTGTGTTTGCGGCGCACTGAGAAAGACCAGGGTTTGGGACGGGATTCCACCACCCTCTCCCGCAGAGGATGCCGTCGATGCAAAACCAATCACGGGCACAGTTGAGTCATTATCGACAATGGTAAGCACATGCGTCACCTGCGAGCCCGCACGCGCAGCTGCGGGATGGAGGAGACGCAGGCTCAGCGTTTCCGGCGGCTCCTTGAAAAGGTCATCCAGCAGCGTGACGGAGATGCTTTGCGTCGTTTCACCCGGTGCAAAAACAAGCGTGCCACCCGCGGCGCGATAGTCCACTCCGTTGAACGCGAGGCCCGCATCCAGCGCATAGTCCACCCGCACTTCCACAGCAGAGGCAAACGAAAGAGATACCGGGATATTCACCACACCCGCGTTCTCCGCCCTGCTCGAAGCTGCCTCGACAAAGTTGACTGCCGGCAATCCGCCCGTTGTCCCGGATTCATCCAGCCACACCGTGGCCGTGGGCACCGACACGCCGTACACTCCTGGATTGGCATTGACCGTGCACACAAGGCTCTCAGAGCCTTCAGATTCGATGTCGGCCAAAAGAGGCACGTCCAAAAAAGCTCCCGCCGCCCCCGCGGGAATTGTCAGGAATCCCGTCTGCACCGGGTAATCCGCGCCCGCCGCAGCGGAACCCGTCAGGGAATACCCAACGGTCAGCGGCCCCGCCACCACACCGCTGCGCGAGAAATAAAATCGGACCGGTCCGAAACTCTCCGCATAAACCGGCGCGCCGGCAGCCACAGACACTATTGGCTGATCATCGTCCGTCAGAAACAGCGTGGCCTCATTCTCGAGCGCGATCGTATAAGCCGGATCAGGCGTCAGCGTCAGGATGATACTCTCCGCATTCTCCATCTCCACGTCCTGAATGGGCGTGACAGTCACTTCCGTATATCCACTGCGGGGTAATGAAACGGTCCCGGACAGCGCCGTATAGTCCACTCCGGGAACCGCCGTACCGCTCACCGTGTAATGCACCGTGACATTCCCCGGCCCGCTTCCATAGGACTGAATCCTGAACCGGCCCGCGCCCGCCTCACTGCAATTCCCGTCGGAAACCGCCACCATCACGTGCGGCACGTCATTGTCGGTAATCGTTGCGGACGCGCTGAAGGCAGCCCCTGTCAAATAGCGCGTGCTGCTGCGCAGTTGCACGCTCACCGTCTGCACCGGCTCACCAATGCTGTCGTCCACGGGCACGATCACGATCGACGCATTCGCCTGTCCGGCGGGAATCG
>DATAIE010001091.1:0-11689 GCA_036262875.1 Verrucomicrobiales bacterium | reverse complement strand
GTCCACAGCTTTGCTATTGGGTGGGTGGGGACCAGGCCGCCGGCAGGGGATGGGGAACCTCGAGCGGAAGTGTATCGCCGTGGAGGGTCTGCTGGTGCCGGAGCTCAGTGAGGAGCGCTGCCTTTTGCCCGGCGTGTTCCGGGAGAGCGGAGAGATCTTTGAGTTCGTTAGGGTCGGTCGTGAGGTCAAAAAGCTGCGTCACGTTCACTTGCGGATAGCGGATCAATTTCCACCGGCCGTCGGTGATCGCCCGCTGGACATGGCGGTATCCGGTCAGGATCCACGGGCGATGGCTGGAGGTTTTGCCATTCAGAACACCCGCAAGGCTGAGACCTTCAGAACCGGCGGGGGGCTTCACGCCGTTCAATTCACCGAGGGTGGGATAAATGTCGATGAGGTAGCACAGCGCATCGCTGCGCCGGCCTGCGGGGATATCCGGCCCGGCGATGATCAACGGCACCTTCATGCCGCTTTCGTAGAGGTTTTGTTTCCCCATGAGGCCATGGCTTCCCAGTGCGAGTCCCTGATCGCTGCTGAATACCACGAGCGTATCCTCCAGCGCCCCTGTCGATTCGAGCGCCTTCAGGATGCGCCCGATCTGCGAATCCATGAACGTGATGAGCGCATAGTAGTCCGCGAGCTGGGAGCGGATGTTTTCGGCAGTGCGCGGCCACGGTGCGAGTTTCTCGTCACGCACGGTCATTTCCCCGTTATCAAACGGATGCTGCGGCAGGAAGTCCGCGGGCAGGGGAGGGAGGGCCGTTTGATATTTTTTGTGAAACTCCGGCGGTGCTTTGCGGGGATCGTGAGGAGCTTCCATGGCCACGTAGAGAAGGAAGGGGCGATCCCTGCGGCGGCTGGTCAGGAAGTGAATGGCGGTGTCCGCGATTTCCTCCACCGCATGGTGGCCCGTTTTCGTTTCGTGCCGGGTGAGCCGGTGGTCTGCGGTGATGTCCTGAAAAGCCAGTTTGAACGGGTCGCCCATGCCTCCGAGAAAGAGAGCGCCGCCGGCCGGAAAGGTACGCAGCAGGGATTCCGGGCCATTGTGCCACTTGCCGGTGATGAAGGAGGTGTATCCGGATTGGATGAACTGCTCCGGCCAGGTGGCCTGACCTTTCATTTGTTCATCGATGCGCCAGAGCGGACGGCCCGTCATCAGCATGGCGCGGGAGGGCACGCACACGGCCCCCTGCAGCCCGCCCATGCAATAGGCGCGAGTAAATGCCGTGCCCCGGCGCACGAGGCTGTCGAGGTTTGGCGTCTCGATGTGATCGTTGCCGAGCGCATGGATGGTGTCGGCGCGCTGATCATCGGAGAAAAGGAACAGGATATTCCGCGGCTGGGCAGCCGCGAGGGCGGCTGGCAGAGCCATGGATAAAAACGCGGCCAGAAGGCGAAGGAGCATTCCTCAGAATACCAGGCGGCGGTGCCCGTCCGCGGCATTCTCATACGCAGCAGCGGCACCCGGGGGGCAGGATCATTTTTGGGCGCTCCGGTAAATTCGTGTCACCTTTGGCGAACTCCCTGTGTCCCAGTATTGTGAACGTCTTCTCCGCCTCTTCCTCAGGCCTCCGTCGCGACCCGGTCCGCACCGATGCGGCGCTGGTCGCAGCGTGTCTGGGCGGTGACCGCGAAGCCTTCGTTCACATCGTCCAGCGGTACCAGTCACTGATTTGCGCCGTCGCCTACAATGCCACAGGCCGCCTCCCGCTCAGTGAGGACATCGCTCAGGACACGTTTGTGAGAGCGTGGAAGCGGCTCGCGGAATTGCGCGAACCGGAAAAACTTCGCGGCTGGCTCTGCACCATCGCTTCGTCGGTGGCCCGCAATACCGCGCGGGCAGAGAAGCCCGGTGCTCCGGTCGAACTGCTCGATACCGCCCCGTCCCACGAAACGTCGCCTGACGAATCCGCCGCCGTAGAGGAGGAGAATGCGCTCGTGTGGCGGGCCCTGGATGCGCTCCCGGAGCAGACGCGCCTGCCGCTGATTCTGTTCTACCGTGAAGGCGAATCCATCGCCGCGGTCGCCCGTATCCTGGAACTCAGCGAAGACGCGGTGAAGCAGCGGCTTTCCCGCGGGCGCGCCCTCTTGCGTGAGCGCATGGCGGGCCTAGCGGAATCGGTGCTTGGCAGATCGCGGCCCACCACCGTCTTCACGTTCGGCGTCATGGCCGCCATCGGTGCGCTCGCTGTTCCCGCCAAAGTCGCCCATGCCGCCATCAGCGGGCTTTCCGCGAATTCCGCTTCCACCACCACCACCGCCGTTACCGCCATGACCGCTTCCAAAACATCGTTCGCTGCGGCTCTGGTGGCCGCGGCCCTTCTGCCTTTGGGATACATTGCCAGTCAGCACCTCGCCGCCGGGAACAATTCGCCGGCGGAATCCGTGCGTCCGGCAGCCGCGCCTCCCGCAGCGAAGATGCTTCCGAATTTTAAGGACAGCGCTCTCTATGCGGAGTGGCACCGCCTTCATGAAGAGCACGGGGCTACAAAAGAGGCCATGCCGGCGCTCTTCAAAGCCATCAATGAAATCAAAGACACCTTCCGCCGCCGTGCCTTTCGTGCGGCGCTGGTCGCCGAATGGGTGCAGCTCGACATGCCGGGTGCGCTGACATTTTTTCGCAGTCAGGATGAGGGTCACATTCTCGGCCTGGCGCTGCACGAAAGTTTGCGGGGCAGCGGTATGGAGGCCATGCGCGCCTTCATGGCCACCGGTCCTGGATGGGAGAGCATTGCGAAGGATTTCCTCACAGACATTGCCGCCATCGCTCCGGAAGTCGTCCCCGCCATCATTGCGCAGTTGCCATCGGCTTCGAAAGGGTGGGATCATTCGGTGAAGGACGCCTTCACCGCCGTCGCCCTGCATGACCTTGCCCAGGCGCGGACAGCGGCGGAAGCCCTCACCGGTGGCAATCGGGCGGATGCTCTTGCGGGTGTGGCCGCAGCGTGGGGCGGGCGCGATCCGCAGGCGGCGATGGCATGGGCCAGGACTCTCCCGGATGTGGCTGAGAAAAACGCTGCCGTCAGTGCGGCGTTGATTGCGTGGGCCAAACAGGATCCCTTCGCCGTGCTCGGGCAGATCGAGCTTTCCCCGGCGGGGGGTGCCTCTCTGTTTGGCGAGGAGGTCCGTGCCGGAGCGGAGATCCTGGCGCAGGCCGGAGACCACGATTTCGAAGGCACCATGCGCTGGCTCAAAGAACATCCTGACAAGATCAGAGGGGAAGCTCTCTCGGGCTTGCAGCGCCAACTGTCGAAACGGCTCATGTCCAACCCCGCAGAAACTCTGGAGTATTTGCAAAAGGAGGCCCCGCAAATGGCCAGGGTTCTCACGGGTTCGCTCATGAATGAAGCCGGCGGCCTCGCGAATGACGTGCGCCGCTGGCTGGATAAAAACCCTTCCACCCCTTTCTCCAAGGAGATTCGTTCGTCCCTCATCATGTCCATGGCGTGGCGGGAACCGCAGGCTCTCGTCTCATGGGTGCAGGAGATGCCAGCGGAACAGAAAACGCCGGAGAAACTCAGCCAGGTAGCCCTGACCCTCATTAACCAGGGAAGTGATATGAACCGGATTGAAGACTTGATCGCCAAGTCTCCTCCGGAACTCAGTGCCGCCCTGGTGCTCGCCGCTTTCGATGCCGGGAGCAACTGGCCAGGCGGCGATGTCAAGCCATGGATTGCCCGCCTTGACCAGGTGCCTGCGGAGAAGCGTCCGTGGGCATCCTCCGTGCTCGCCGGGCGCTGGGCCGCTACAGATCCGGACGCCGCTGTCGCATGGGCCGGACAACTCACCGACGAAACGACACGGGTTCAGAGTTACAGTTCCATCGCCAGCCGCTGGGCCAAAGCCGACAGCTATGAAACGTCCGAATGGATTACCTCACTCCCGGAGGGCAGCGAACGCGACGGGGCCACCGGGGCTCTCGTGAAAACAATCGCCCGTGATGAACCCGACTCCGCCTTCACGTGGGCGCAGACGATTCGCGGTCCGCAGCAAAAACTAGCCGCGACCACCGCCGCCCTGGAGGCCTGGGCGCAGCGTGATCCCGCCGGCGCAATGCGGCAACTGGAGGCCAGCGCTCTTTCGCCTGAGTCGAAAGAAACCCTCCGGCAAAAACTGTCCGCGGGTGCCAAAGCGCCGAATCCCTAACGCATTTTACGGTCATGAAACTGCTGCTCCGGTCACCTTTTCCGTTTCTCATTTGCGCTCTCGCCGGAGCGCTGGGATTTGGCGCGGGCTGGTGGATTCAACAGCGCGGCACTCCTGCTGCGAAGACTGCCGGCAGGGCAAACAGGACCGTCGCGATTTCCGGAGGAGACCTGACAAACTCAGGCACTCCCGCTGCCTCCGCCTCCGGCCTGAACCTCGAAACCCTCGCCGCCAGTCTGGCCATCAGCCCGCCGGTGGAGCGCTGGCTTCTGCTGGTCGCCGCTGTCGAAAAGGCACGCCCTGATGACTTTCCGGGCCTGCTCCGGATGTGCAAAGATGACAAGGCCGCTCTCCAAATGATCGCCACCCAGTGGGCCAGCCGCGATCCCGCCCACATGTGGCGCATCATCAGTACGGAATCGGCCAAAGGGCTGGGAGCGGATTCTCTCGGTTCCCTGCCAATCCCGCTGCATGAGATCACCAATATCCTTTTCAAGGAATGGGTGGCGCACGATCCGGCCGCGGCCCGGGCTGCGCTCAGCGGCCCCTCGGATATGCTTTATCTGGAAGCTTCCCGGTCCAATCTATTCTCGGTGTTCGCTCAGTCTGATCCTGAAGGAGCGCTCGGTCTCATTGAAGAGTGGAACATCCGGCACAGGAACCCCGGCTGGCAGGGGCTCGATAAATGGGCCGCCGCGGATCCCCGTCATGCGGCGGAAGTGGCCTCGCGCAGCGGCACGGAAGTTGCCGCTATGGAAGCGCTGAAAGTCATCGGACGCACCTGGGCCCGGACCGATCCGGCCGCCGCGATGGCTTACGCGGCCGGGTTGTCACAGGTGCAGCGCAGTTCCTTCGCCGCCGGTGCCATGAAAGAATGGGCGGCGAAGGACTCCGCTGCCGCCGCTGCTTTCGTCACGGCGCAAACGGATGCCGCCATCCGCGCTCAACTCGCCGGGCCTCTTGTGGAGGCGTGGGCCAGAACCGCTCCGAACGATGCCCTCGGCTGGTGTCAGGACAACCTCCGCGGAGAGGCGCGCAGCAGGGCCATTGGCAGCGTTGTCGAAGGCGTGGCGCAAAAAGACACCGCTGCCGCCGCAAGCCTGGTAGCCGGACTGGATCCGGGAGGGCCGAAGAATACGGCGGCGGGCGCTCTTGCTGCCAAATGGTTCAGGCAAAGCGGCGCTCAGCCGGTGGTGGAGTGGCTTTCCTCCCTGCCGGATTCCGATACCCGCCGTGCCGGGATCGAGCAGTTCCAGTGGGACTGGCAGATGAACGATCCCGCGGGCGTGGCTGCTTTCCTGACAGGGCCGAACGCCTCTCTTGCCGGCACGCAACTGGTGCAAAATGCCGCCGCGGAGCAGGCGCGCCGCGATCCCGAAGCCGCCATGGCATGGGCGGAGAAGCTGTCGCCCCCGAACAAGTCCGCCGCCCGCGAACAGGTCGTGCAGGCCTGGATTCAATCCCACCCGGAGGGCGCTGCCGGATGGCTCCAGCAGCAATCCGCCGCTGCACGCGCGGACCTCCTCTCCGGCACTGCCGCCAGCCTCGCATGGATTTCCCCTGAAACGGCCAGCACTTTCCTTTCCAGACTCAACGCCGCGGACCGCAATACCGTGCGCAATGCGCTCACTCAAAACCCCGGCATCGATGCCGCAAAGAAAGCGCAACTGGTGAAGGAGATATTCCGTTAGGGACGGTCTTTTCTCAGAACACCGGGCGGCGGCGGTGCCAGTCTGTGGCACTCTCATACGCCGCGGCGGCGCGGAGGAGATCGCCTTCCCCCAGCGGACGGCCCAGCAACTGCAAACCTATGGGCAGCGCCGGGGCATCCGCCTGCGGGGCGGAGAATCCGCAGGGTACCGAGATGCCGCAGATGCCTGCGAGGTTCGCGGCGATGGTGAAGATGTCTGCCAGATACATTTTCAGCGGATCGCTCGCGTTTTCGCCGATGCGAAAAGCGGGCGTGGGACAAACCGGGCTGGCAATGAGGTCCACGTCCTTGAAAGCCTCGAGGAAATCCTGGGCAATCAGACGCCGCACTTTTTGTGCTTTCAGATAGTAGGCATCGTAGTAGCCGCTGCTCAGCACGTAGGTGCCGAGGATGATGCGGCGTTTGACCTCCGGGCCAAAGCCTTCCGCCCGCGAGCGGTCGTACATATCGCGGAGGTCGGCGGGATCGGGGCAACGGTAGCCGTAACGGACGGAATCAAAGCGCGCGAGATTGGCGGAGGCTTCCGCCGTGGCGATGATGTAATAGGCGGCGACGGCGTATGGTGTGTGGGGCAGGGAAATCTCCTTCACCTCTGCGCCCTGGCGCTGCAATTCTCTGACAGCCTCCTCCACGGCGTGACGCACATCGGCATCGATGCCGTCGATAAAATACTCCTTTGGCAAACCAATCCTCAGACCCTTCACCCCCTGCTGCAGGGCGGCGGAGAAGTCCGGAACCGGCGCATTCAGCGAAGTCGAGTCCAGCGGATCGTGGCCGGAAATCGCCTGCAACACCAGCGCCGCGTCCCCGACCGTCCGGGTCATCGGTCCCACCTGATCCAGAGACGACGCATAGGCGACCAGGCCGTAGCGTGACACCCGGCCATAGGTGGGCTTCAGACCGACGATCCCGCAGAAACCCGCCGGCTGGCGAATGGAGCCGCCGGTATCCGTCCCCAGTGCCGCGATGGCTGTTTCCGACGCCACCGCCGCGGCGGAGCCGCCACTGGAGCCGCCAGGCACGCGGGTGAGATCCCACGGATTCCGGGTGGTCTGCAGCGCCGAGTTCTCTGTGGACGAGCCCATGGCAAACTCGTCCATGTTCAGCTTTCCAAAGGGGATCGCTCCGGACGCCTTCAACCGGGAGATGCATGTGGCATCGTAGGGGGAAACGTAATTCCCGAGAATCCGGGAGCCGCAGGTGGCGGGTTGGCCGCAGACGTTGAGCACGTCTTTGACTGCGACGGGAATCCCGCCGAGAGGCGCACTCAGATCTGCGCTTTCGGCCGCGCGGAGGGCTGCCTCCGTGTCACGGTGAAGCCAGGCTCCGATTTGAGGATCACGGGCCGCGACGGCTTCTTCGATACTGCGGATGATGTCCGCGGGCGAAATGTCCCTCCGGAGGAGGCGGGCGCGCAGTTCAGCGATGGTGAGGGTGTGCAGAGCGTCGGACATGCGGTTCATTCCACGACTTTGGGTACCAGGAACTGGTCACTGCTCCGGCGCGGCGCATTGCGGAGAGCGTTCTCCACGCCAAAACCCTCGCGCGGGGCGTCGGGGCGCATGACATCGAATACTTCATGCGGATGCGCGGCCGGCTCCACGCGGGAGGTATCCACCGCATCCAGTTGGCCGATGTATTCCAAAATACGGTCAAGCTGTCCGCTGTAGGCGGCTTCCTCCTCCGGGGTCAGGCGCAGGCGCGCGAGATCGGCGGTTTTCCTCACATCGATATGGGCAGAGGCACTCATTAGAAGGCGGGTCATCCCACAGCCCCCTTTGAGGGGCAAGGAGAAAACCGGGACGTTGTGAGAGTGCCGACCTCACCCTTTGAACTAATGTTGAAGGTAGGTGAACACCGTATATACGCTTCCTCTCAAAGGCTAATAGTAGTGCAGGTTTCCCGGGAAGAGATGACAGCAAATGGGTTATTCACCTTAGCAAAATTAACATTCAGTGCTTCAGAAATCTTGACGTTTCACCCCTCGTAACGTAGTTTTTATGGAAATTGAAGAAAAGATCTCCATGACCAAATTAAACCGCTCTTCCAAAACGCCCGGAATCTGCCTGAAAATGTTCAGTCTCGTCTCCATTTTGGGATTGGTTCATCATGTGAAAGCGAACGGTCTGGAGCGCAACGGGGTGGGCGCACGCAGCATGTCCCTCGGGGGAGCCTCCGTCGCGGACGATGGCGACAGCCTCGGGGCGATGGCCTACAATCCCGGCATGCTGGGATTCTTTGGAAAACGCGAGGCGATCGTCGGGTTGACGGGGGTTTTTGCGGAAGGTGATTATCGTTCTCAAGCCGGGGACAAAGGGCATTTGAGGAACACTCAGGCGATGATCCCCGATATTGCGCTCATTTTGCCGGTGAGCGAGAGGGCTACGCTCGGATTTTCGATGATCCCGGATGCTTCGCGGCTTGCCAACTGGCGCTATGTCGATCCGGTGGGCGCTGCGGGAGTGGGATACGGTCTGATGAAACACCGGTCCGAAATCCTGAATGTCCGCGGGGCCGCCGCCATCGGCGTGCGTTTGACGGATACCCTCAGTCTGGGAGCCAGTGTCGGTGCCGTTTATAACGAGAATCACCTGAATGCGCCCTACATTTTTCAAAGCCATCCCGCCCTGAAAGGAGCGAAGACACTGCTGGACCTGGGGACCACGGGCTGGGGACTGGATGCCCAGATGGGTCTCGCATGGAAAGTGAATGACAAGGTGACGGTGGGTCTCAGCTATCATTCCCCCTCTTCGTTCAATACCGACGGTGCCGCGCACGGGGATGTCACGGCCCAGTTGGCGGCGCTGGGCGTGCCTTCGCCGGATGGCCGGTTCCGGTATCACGCGGATGTCGACACGGAGTTGCCTCAGAAAATCAGTGCCGCCATTTCCATCAAGCCGGCGAAACAGTGGCGTCTTTCCGGTCAGGTCGAATGGGTAAACTGGGCGGATGCATATGATGATCTGACCGTCAGCCTCAGCCGCGGCGACAATGCGACGGTGAACGGCATTCTGGGATCGGACGTTTTGGTGGATACCATCCCTCTCGACTGGAAGAACCGGTTCGTCTTCCGCCTGGGTGCTGAATACGACGTCTCGGAAACCATTTCCCTGCGGGCGGGCTATTCCTACGGGAAGAGCCCTGTGCCGAGTTCCACCGTGCTGCCGCTCACGGCGGCCATATCCGAGCACTCCGTAAGCGCCGGTGTGGGCTGGCACAAGGGACCGTGGACAGTGGACCTCGCCTGGCAGTACGACCTCCCGGCAAGCCAGAATGCAGGGGCGGACGGGATCGCCGGGACCGAGTACGATTTTAGTCATGTAGAGTTGTCAGCGCACTGGATCTCAGTTACAGCAGGCTATCGGTTCTGATACCCGCCATTTGTTATGTCACGTCTGAGGGCCATCCTGTCTTTGGTTCCGAAGAAAGCAGGAAGCTGTCTCTGGGATTCCTTCGTCCCGGAGTCAATGAGGGACGAGGCTGAACTCCTGCGCCGGGCCAGGCTGCAAATACGGTTTGGATGGCTGGGTGCGATTTTCGGGACGATGTATGCGTCCTTTTATCTGGCGATTGGCCATCCGTGGGGTGCCATCGTCATCGTGATTTGCAGTTTCCTTTTCGGGCAGGTGCCCTGGATGGTGAAGCATGGAAAATCTCTCCCGGCCACCGGTCACCTGTTCTCGGCGGTGCTGGTGAGCGGGTTTGGAGCGCTGTGCGCCATTGAAGGAGGGTTGCATGGACATGCGATCGCCTGGATGGCGGCGATTCCGCTTTGTGCTCTGTTGCTGGTGGAATTGAAGGGTGCCCTGATCTGGTCCATGGTGTGCCTGTTGATCGTGCTCGGATTTGGCATTTCCGGCGTGAAGGGAGTCGACAGTCCCAAGCTGTATCCCGTGTGGTCTGAAGCGCTGGTCAGTGCCGCGGGATATGCCGGACTGGTGCTGTTCATGAGTTTGCTCGGACTGATTTTTGAGCGCACCCGCATTCGGGCCGTGCTTCAAACCGAGGAGGCGCTGGACCGTCTGACGGACGCCAACCTGCGCCTCAGCCGTCTCAACCGAGAGAAGGATGAATTCATGAACATCGCGGCGCACGATTTGAAGAATCCGCTGTGCGCGATTTCGGGCCATGCCCAAATGCTCGAGATTTTTGGAATCGATTCGCGCGACAAGGCGGTAGAGACGGCCCTGGTTATCCGGCGTCAGACGGAGCGGATGCTCGATATCATTTCCAATCTTTTGGACGTTCGCAAGATCGAGGAGGGGCGCATGTCCTATAAACTCGGCCCGTGCGACGCTCCGGCCATGATGGGGGAAGTGGTGAGTGACTACCGGCAGCGGGCGGAGCAAAAGGATATCAAACTGGAGGTGCACTGCAAAAAGGCCGCCGTCGCCACCGCCGATTCCACCGCTGTGCGTCAGATTCTCGACAATCTCGTTTCCAACGCTCTCAAATACTCTCCCCCGCATACCACCATTCAGTGTTCCGTGGTGCCGGAACCTGACGCGGTAACCTTTGAAATCGTCGACCAGGGGCCCGGTTTGAGCGATGAGGATCAGAAGAGGCTGTTCCGGAAATTCACCCGGCTTACGCCGACCCCTACGGCGGGGGAAAGCTCCAATGGGCTGGGGCTGTGGATCGTGCACCGCATGGCTCAGGGCATGCACGGCGAGGTCTTCTGCCGGAGTAAGCTGGGAAGAGGGTCGTGCTTCGGCCTCCGTCTCCCCGTGGCCTCCCTGCCGGTCCTGGCCGCGTAGAAGCGCACCCGGCGGGCATCCTAACGAACAGGGAGCCAAAATGGCCGGGCAGACAAACACGCCATGCGCCGCTTCTCCCGTACGGGATTAAATCAGGGGTTTTTCCTAACTGGAGCAAAATAGCGGGGATCCTCCCCCTCATCGCCTTCCTGATACTTGAAATTCCTGCCTGAAGACTGTGTGGCGCGCTGGGGATGTTCCGGAGCCGGCGGCGGCTGTGTCATGTATTTCTCAAAAGGAGAGATAAACCTTGATGAAGCGTTATTCACGTCGGCCACCGGTGCGATTTCAGCCGGTTTGACTGCCGGGAGGTTCGTCGCGGGCGGGTTGGATGCCGCAGGGCTGTCCCCGGGTCTCCCGTTTGGGAAGTTGTGTCTAAACTGAAAGTCATCGATCCACACGAGGGCCTTCCAAATCCCGTAAATGACCACCACGATTACCGCGACAGAGGTTAGGGCGCCTGCGGTTTCAAAGATTTTCTTAAAACGTGACGGCGGGCCCGTCTCTGAATCTGACGAATCGCTGGAAGAACAATCCGTTTGCGAGTCAGCGTATCTGCTTCTGACCCGTTTTTTCAGATTATGGTGTTCATCCCGCTGCCCCTGACGGAACCCGCGTTCCCGTGAGGTCTCTTCCTCGTCAGATTTAAAAACCTCAAACAAACCGAGGGAGTCGTCTTTCCCCTTCCGGCCGCGGAAATATCCCTTCTCATACTCGGAATCGAGTCGTTCGCGTTCTCTCTTTGTCATTGTTTAGGAATTTGTGATGTCTAATAAGGAAGTTATTATGGAAATTATAGCATCATTGCGCTCCACGTCCAGGACCGTTATTCCCGCTATCAATTTGGATTTCGGCGGGCTTTTTAAGCCGCACTGTTGCGGGCATCGGGAATTATTTCGATCCTCTGGCACTATGGGTGGAACGGGGGCCGCGTGATTGCCTGTTACCTGGCTTGCCTGACGAATTGAAACGGGACCGGGAAGGCCCGGAAAACCCCATTTCGGTTAGGCGAGGATTAACTGCGGTGCTTTCGTCGCGTTGCAGGGGCCGTGCCGTCGAAATTGACCGCGGCTGC
>DATAIE010001090.1:0-2585 GCA_036262875.1 Verrucomicrobiales bacterium | reverse complement strand
CGGTCGTCCACTTCCGGCGCAGGCTTCACTCCCTTTGCGGTCCATCCTTCGGCGAGGCAATAGTTCACCGCGTCCTCGATGGCGGTCACTCCCTGCGGTACCGTTACCTTTTTGATTTCCACCGCCGGCGCTTCTTTGAGGGCTGTGATCCATTCCTTTACCGCCGCCCGCTCCGCATCCGACACCTGTTTCTTCGGAGGCATGTGCGGATCGGCACCAGCCCCGAGCGCGATATACAGTTTACTCTCCTCCGGTTTTCCGGGAATGACCACCGGCCCTTCGTCCCCGCCTTTCAGAAGCTTCTCCACGGTATCCAGTTCCAGCCCGCTTTTCTGCTCCAGCACGCCGTGGCATTTGGTACACTGCACATCCATCATTGGCTGCACCTTTTGTGACCACAGCGCCGCCGCCTCGCCCCCCCGCGCGAGCGGCGCGGCGGCGAAGGAGAGCAGGAAAATCAAAGCCTTTTCACGATACATGCGGATCACGGTCGGGAGGTGAGCAAATAACGCCCCGCCAGACCGGAATCTCGGCTACGCGTTCAAGGGACGGGCGGATGTGCGCGGGGAAAGGCACTCGAACCATCGCCGGAGGCTTAAGCCTTCGCCACGCAGTTAAGCCTTGCTCAGGCGCGGCGCGGTCTCCGCGAGTTTCGCCTGACAAGTGCTCATTCTGCGGCAGTGTAGCGGGAATGGCATTGTTGAATGGTCACGACATTCTGGCTGCCGGCTGGCCGCCGGGGCCGCATATCACTAAAATTCTCGAAGCGGTGCGGGGACTTGAGGAGAAGGGCATCGTCGACGCGGACTATGCGCTGAAACTGCTGCGCCGTGAATTCCCGCCGCCGCCTTCCAAAATGGAAATGCGCCGCGAACCGGCGGACCTTGCGGAGGCGATCGAGGCGGCGGGGCCGGAGGATGCGTCGAACATCGGTGCCGTGCGGCGGTTGATGAATGAACTGCTTCGGACGCCGGTGATCGAGCGCGGAGCGGTCATGCCGGATGCCTGTCCGGCGGGTTCGGCTACGGCCACTATTCCGGTGGGAGGAGCCATCGCGGTGCGGAATGCCATCATTCCCTCCGCGCACAGTGCGGATATTTGCTGCAGCATGTTTGCCACGTTTTTCCGCAGCAGCCTTCCTGTTAGTGAACAACTGGACCGGCTCACTGACGCTACGCGTTTTGGCATGGGCGGCCGGAAGGAGGAGGACTGGGTGCCGCATCCGGTGCTCGACGAAAGCGTGCTCCGCACCAATCCGTTCCTGACCGGACTCGAACGCCATGCCCGCATGCACATGGCGGATCAGGGAGACGGGAATCACTTCGCCTACATCGGCAGAGTGACCTTCACGCAGGAAGCGCTGGACCGTTTCGACGCGGCGGGGCACACGGATTTTGTGAAGCGGCTCACCGACGCCGCCGGCGGACGGCTCGACTTTGAAGTGCTGGTCACGCATCACGGGTCGCGGGGCATCGGCGCGCAGTTATATAAGCGCGGCCAGAACGCCGCTCTCAACCACACCAAACGGGTCGCCGCCGGGGTGCCGGATGCCGCCGCGTGGCTGGACTTTAGCGAGCGCGAGGGGCAGGACTACTGGGAGGCGCTGCAATACGTGAGCCGCTGGACGCTGGCGAATCATCAGAGCATTCACGCCCGTTTCCTGGAACGCATCGCTTCGCCGGGAATCGCCACCATGGGCAACGAGCACAACTTCGTCTGGAAGCGCGGGGACCATTTCCTTCACGGAAAGGGCGCCACGCCGGCATGGCGCGATGAAGCAGGCCGTCCGCTCGCGGGCCTCATCCCGCTGAATATGGCGGCACCCATTCTCATGGTGCTGGGCAAGGACAATGCGGAGTATCTCTCGTTTGCCCCTCATGGCGCAGGCCGGAATCTTTCCCGCACGGCTCTCGTGCGTCCCTATCGCGACCGCGACGGTCAGCTCGATGAGCGCCGCATCGCCGATACGGTGAAGAGCGCCACCACGGGTCTCGATATTCGCTGGTTCTGCGGAAAGCCGGACCTTTCCGAATCACCCATGGGGTATAAACCGGCGGCGCAGGTGAAGGCCCAGATTCAGCAGTTCGGTCTCGCCGATGTGGTCGCGGAAATCCAACCGCTCGGCTGCATCATGGCAGGCGATGCGGGTCCCCGCCCGTGGCAGCGGCTGAAGGAGGAGCTCACGCCCAAACAAAAGCGGCAAATCGAACACCGGGCGGACCGCCGCACTCTGAAACAGCATCTCCGGCACGGAGACTGGCCATCCGACGAGGAGTGATCCAGGCGCAATGATTGAGCAAAAAGCTCAGGGGGCGATCTCCAGCATCGTCACGGAATTGGCGGGCAGGATGCCGGACCATGTCAGGGCGGCTTTTTCGAGGTGACCGGAACGGGTGCGGGTGAGGGCGGCGGAGGCGGCGTCATTCCAGGCGTTGCTGTGCGCGGCATCGATGGTCCATTCCCGCCAGAAGCCTCCGGCGAGTTCGGCGGGAAGGCCGGGAATGTTGACGGTGACGTTCCGGGCGACGCCGTAGCGGTCGGTGAAGTTCACAAGGATCACGGCGAGGCGTTTCCGGGCCGGGTCC
>DATAIE010001089.1:0-2122 GCA_036262875.1 Verrucomicrobiales bacterium | reverse complement strand
AGATTCCCGGTTCATCCCGTTCGCACCCTCTTGAGCACCCGGTGCCTTTGCTCCCCGGTCTCTCCCGGGCAGCCTCGCTCCTTAGAGAACGCTGCCGGAACGCATGCACAGAGGCGCCTGATGAACTCTTCCTGTCCCCGGAGAAAGATGTGGATGGCTGCAAATTCGCCCGCATCCAGGACAGCACCGGGTATGTCCTGGGAGGGGCCGCTCTCGCCGAGAGATGCACGTGGTATGGCCGTGTTTTGTCCTTTCAGTTGTTCACGATTATCTCCGGACGCGAAATTCTGATCACTCCCCGGGAAGCCGGGCAGAACACCGCGGACATCGTGGCCGGTGACAAAACCACCGCAATGCATGGCTGGACGCGGAAATGGTCTGAACCTCTCACACTCTCCTGCACCACGCCGGATCAGCTCTCCAGTCTTCTCATCTGGAGTGACTCCTTCGTGTTGAGCGACTCAAACGTCCACCTCATCCAGGACAGCGGCCCCGTCCACCACCTGCCCCTCGCAGAGAGCCGTATCTTTCCATCCACTTTCCGGTGGAATGGAGACCTGTCCGTTCTGGCCTGCCTCCTGTTCGTCAGGATGAAGGTCATGCCGGGCTTGTGGAGCAGCTTCAGTTAGGAAACATGTGCCTGGTGCCTCTCTGATGTTTGATCTTTGACGTTTGCAGTTTTCTCACCTCTCCGGCGCTTCCCGCACCGCTCCCAACTCTATGAACGCCTTCGCTTGCTCCGGCGTCGGCTCGTTCCCGGTAATATCCTTGAGAATGAACCGTCCCGCACCGAGGCGCTGCGCCGGATCCGGCAGGGAGAGGGCATAGGCCCGGGCGGCCTCGCGGGTTTCGTCGGTGAGAAGCTGCGTGTTTTCCATGAGCAGGCGGCCCTGCATTTCGGAGGGCGGGAGGCTTTGCAAAAAGGAGGTGGTGGCGGCGGGGTCGCGCTCCTGCCACGCATCCATGATCCAGCGCAGCGTTTCCAGGCGCTGGGGTTCGGGGAGTGAAGCTGTGGCAACAACCTGCTGCGCGAGGGCTTCCGGATGCTGCGCGGCCATGCCCTGGATGGTGGACTTCTCATTGATACTCTGCCACGCTTCCGGATACACTTTCAGGAATCCCATCAACTCCGCGGCGCCGGCCGGAGTGTCGGACACGAACTGCCCCAGCAGTTGCGAGGCCGTGCTGGCCCGATCACTCTCCGGCAGGGAGCGCAGCCAGGCGGCGGCGTCCTCCGGCGGCTCGTGGGCCATGCCGTTCGCCTGGGCCAGGTGGAAATGGCTGAGGTCCGCCACCTGTCCCGCATAGCGCTCCGCCTCCACGGGATGCGTGATGGCATACGCGGTGAACAGGTCATCGATTGACCTCGAGGCCGGTCCTCCCAACGCCAGCGCGCGGCGTCCCGGGCTGGCGTCCAGCCATGCGAGCACGCCTTCTACATCCTCCGCGGCCCAGGCATGGAGCGCACCGGGCAGCAGGCGCGGATGCTGTTCTGCAAATGCCAGCGCCGCCGCGCGGTCCTGCCCTGCCCACTGCGCCATGGCTGGTTCCAAATTCGCAAGATATCCGGAATCGAACGGATCATCCGTGATCAACGGTCCCCGTTCCACAAAGCCAGCCGCCGCCAGCGCCTGCAGCGCGGGCACGGCATTTTCGCCGGACAGCAACCGCCCCAGCACCGCCTCCACATGCCGCACGCCCTCCTCCGGGTTCTCAGCTGCATTTCCGAGCCGTTCGATCGCCTCCACCACGGCCTGCGGTGCGTGCGGAAAACAGGCGGACGCCACGGCGTAGAGACGATCGAAGTGGTCTGCGTTCTCTGCAAACGCCAGCAGCCCCGCGGTATCCGCCGCGGCGGCACGCTCGATGAGGGCGTCCCGCAGACGCTCACGCTCACCCCCGCCAAAAAAATAGGGGTCCGTCTCCGTGAGGTCACGCAGCACCAGCAGATAGTCCCCGGCTGCCATCCCGTCCAGATACCGCTCCAGCCGCGCCCAGTCCATAGCACCGTCACTACCCGTTATCTCCAGCAGGGCCTCCGCCATGTCCTTCGCAGGGCGTCCGGAAAGCGCCGCTCCTTCGGTATTTCCCGCGCCCGCCCCGGCAGCCCGTGCCTCTTCAT
>DATAIE010001088.1:0-2527 GCA_036262875.1 Verrucomicrobiales bacterium | reverse complement strand
CCAGCCTGGTGCTGGAGGGAATCCTCATGACCATGTACGATGGCCGCACCAGCCACTCCCGGGCCGTCGTGGAGGAAGTGCGCCGGGCCTTCGAGGATATTGTTTACACGACCTCCATTCCGCGAAGCATTGCAGTGGCCGAGAGCCAGAGTTTTGAAAAACCGCTGATCGAGTACGATCCTAACGGAAAAGCGGCGATCGCCTATAAAGCGCTGGCGGAGGAGTTTCTGGCGCGGCAGAGAAGATAGGCCGGCTTCGCCGGAAGCATCAAGCCCAAAATCCAAGCACCAAAGAAACTTCAAAGCTCCAAGCTCCAAAATGAGTCACCGGGCGCTTCCTCGCGTTTTGTTTTGATGCTTGATGTTTGGAGCTTCTTTGGTGCTTGGATTTTGGGGCTTGATGTTTTCGCCTCAGCGAACTGCACTCGCCCGCATTCCAGCGCTATGCCAAAATGCCACTCACCACTTTCCCAAAAACATCCGTGAGGCGATAATCTCTTCCCTGCAGCCGATACGTGAGCCGGGTATGCTCGATCCCCAGGAGCTTTAGCATCGTCGCGTGGACATCGTGCACGTGCACCGGATTGTCCGCGGGTTTGTAGCCGAGTTCGTCAGTGGAACCCCACTGGACGCCGCCTTTGATGCCGCCGCCGGCCATCCAGATGGAATAGGCGAGCATGTGGTGGTCCCGCCCGTCCCCCTGGCTCATGGGGGTGCGGCCAAACTCACCGGCCCATACGATGAGTGTTTCCTCCAGCATGCCGCGCTGTTTGAGATCGGTGATCAGGGCCATGCAGGCGCGGTCGATCTCCCCCGCCTTGAGTTTGACACCGTCTTTCACGCCACCGTGGTGGTCCCAGTCCTTGTGATAGAGTTGAATGAACCGCACGCCGCGCTCCGCGAGGCGGCGGGCCAGCAGGCAATTCGCCGCGAAGGAACCGTCTCCCGGCGTGCAGCCGTAGAGTTCGCGGATGCCCGCCGGTTCTCCCGCCATGTCCATCAATCCGGGGACGCTGGCCTGCATTTTGAACGCCATCTCGTACTGCGCGATGCGTGTGCTGATTTCGGGATCGTTCACCTGCGCATCGTGGTGCGCATTGAGCCTGCCCACGGTATCCACCACGTCTCCCTGCATCTCGCGTGAATACCCGGCCGGATTGCTGAGATAGAGAACCGCATCGCCCTTGCTGCGCAGATGCACGCCCTGGAAGCGACTGGGCAGGAAACCGGACGACCACTGTCTGGCCGCGATGGGTTGATTTTGACCGCCTCTTCCCAGGGAGGTGAGAACCACAAATCCTGGCAGGTCCTCCGCGTCGCTGCCCAGCCCGTAAGTGAGCCAGGACCCCATACTGGGACGGCCCGGGATCGCCGAACCCGTATTGATGAAACAATGTGCCGGGTCGTGATTGATCGCATCCGTGTGCATCGAACGGATAATGCACATATCATCCGCGACCGATCCCATCAGCGGGAACAACGCATTCATCTCCGCCCCGCATTTGCCGAAACGCTTGAAATCCCACTGCGGCCCAAAGCACTTCAACTGCGCCCCCTGAAGCTGCGCCAACTGCTGCCCTTTCGTAAACGAATCCGGCATCGGCTTATCATGCAACTCGCGCAGCTTCGGTTTGAAATCGAACGTCTCCAAGTGCGACGGCCCGCCCGCCATGGTGAGCCAGATCACGCGTTTCGCCTTCGGCGGAAAATGCGGCTTCGTAATCACTCCCCGCCACCGCTCCGGCGCCTCGGCGGCAAAGAGCGAGGGATTCAGCAGTGACGACAGCGCCAGCGAACCGATTCCCGCCCTGCCAAGAAACGCACGACGGGAGAGGGAGGAGGGCAGACCGGAGAAACTCATGAGGCAGAGTGCGTGACCAGCGCCTCCGTTGCAACCCCGGGAATGTGGACCTCGCCTCCCGCGCTCAATCCAGTTCGCCCAGTTTCCCTAACTGGTAGTCCTCGAAAGCCTGCTGGATTTCCGCGCGGCTGTTCATCACGAATGGACCGTATGCCGCCACCGGCTCGTCAATCGGTTCGCCATCCATGAGAAGGAGGCGGGCGTCTGTCGTAGCTGTCAGGGAGATGCCCTCGCCATCGCGTGCAAAGATCGCGAGGTCCCCTTCTTTCGCGGTCTTTCCTCCATGCACCGCCACCAGGCCGCTCATTATCAGGAGCGCCGTGGTGTGCCCTGCCGGGACGGGCAGCATCACCGGTTTTCCGGCGCGCAGCGTCACGTCCCACAGATTGATCGGAGTGAAGGTCCTGGCAGGTCCTTTCCTGCCTTCGTATTCGCCTGCAATGATGCGCACGCTGCCGGCATCATCCGGCAGCGCCACAGAGGGAATATGGGCCTCCAGCAACGTTTGATAGCCAGGCGGTGCACTCTTGTCTTTAGCGCGAAGGTTTATCCACAGCTGGGCCATTTGCAGCGTGCCGCCCTGGCGGGTGAATTCGCGGGAATGGAATTCTTCATGGACGATACCACTGCCGGCCGTCATCCACTGCACATCGCCCGCACCGATTTT
>DATAIE010001087.1:0-2857 GCA_036262875.1 Verrucomicrobiales bacterium | reverse complement strand
TGGCCCTCTGAAAAAAGGCCCGATGACAGTAGGACTCTCGAAATCCGGGTCCATCGATAATTCCACCCGATAGCGCAGAGGAAAACCATATCCCGGACGATGTGCGAACTCGGGCGCTCGCGCGGGGAACAGCGACACGTCGCTGACGTCGTAGGCGTCACCCAGATCTACCTGCACCCATTTCTCGGGATTTGGAGTTTCGACGGATGGGATTGATTTAGGCCTGTCGGGGAAGCGGATACCCGCGCTCTTATAGCCGAGAGTAGGGCTGATCTGTTTGCCGACAGGCGCTCCTATCGCGGTGTATCCATCCACCAGGTTCTGGCGCCCCCACAAGGGAATGGTGCCCATCGAGCGGTTGGAGGCGATCTTGGTAAGGCCCACCCTATTGGCGATGTTCCGACCTTTCTGCAACAACATGATCTCGCCCAAGGCGAACAGATAACGTCCTTCCGAACGGTAAAGCTTCGTGGCAGTGATGCGCACAAATCGCGCCCTTCGGTTCTGCGTGGAGAGGTAAACGGGCAGTGCCTTTGGATTTGGGAAATCTTCCCGGGTAAATTCTGCTACGCGATGTCTGTGTTCCTGCCGGTTCAGTGGATCACCGGCGAATTCCACTTGGAAACGCACGGGAAAACCGTAACCCACAGGCACACTGCCACCGCTGTTTCCAGCTGCTGCGATCAATACCACGGCATCGATGGGTTCCTCCGTACCCAAGTCCAGCTCCACCCATTCGACAGAATCAGAAGAGGTCGAGTAATCACTATGATGTCCGAGCCGCTCCATGCGTTGCGGCTTGGGAGCGGGAGGGAGGGCGTTCAGCCACTGTAGCAGCATAGCACGCTCGGACTGGATGGTCTGGAGATCCTGACTGAATTTTTCCATTAACCGCTCGAACCATGGCGATTCCGTCGAAGAGAGAGTGCCATTCTTGCTTCCGTTCGATGCCTCGGCACTGGCCGAATTCCCGGGGGAAAAAAGCAAAAGACATGCGTACGCAAGGACGACGGGCACGGCTTTTGCAAGGCGCTTCATGGGGGACAACGCTGTAATCGTAATCAAGCACATTTGCTTTGACCACACATTTGCACGCAAACGCACCCCCGAATGTTAGGGGATAGGAGACTCGTCTACGCAGTGATATTGCGGCATTGCTGTGCTTTTGGGGAAAGAGCGAGGACCCCGAAAGCTCGGGGAATGACGGTATCAACGATTTGTCGCAAGGTGTGTGCGTCTTCCACGAAAGCCGATGCGTAATCCAATCGAATCATTTTTTGTCTGCGCAGCCAGCCTCGCCCTGCTGGTAGCGTGCCTGCCACTCTGCCGTGCTCAGGCGGCGGGCGTGGCGGGTGATTATGAAAGAGTGGTAAAACCCTTTTTTGCGCAGCATTGCACCGGTTGCCACGGTGAGAAGAAGCATAAGGGCGATCTGCGAGTGGATACACTCACAACGGATTTTTCCTCGGGAAGCGCGGTGGGCCATTGGACGGAGATCATGGACCGGATCAACTCCGGTGATATGCCGCCCAAGGATGAGCGTAAGCCGGACGCCGAAGATGTTGATCGTGTGGTGGAGTGGATCGCCGCCCGGCTCCAGGAAGCAGAGGCAGCGCAGCATGCGAAAGGTTCGGAGAAGGTTTCATTCCGTCGGCTCACGCGTGAGGAGTATGCGTACACCATCCGCGACCTGTTGGGTGTGAGCTATGAAGCCACGGGCCCGCATGGCCTGCCTGAAGAACCGGACTGGGGGGGCTTCGAGCGCATCGGCTCCGTGCTGAGTGTCTCAGCCACACATGTGGAGAAGTATCTGCAAGCGGCATCCATGGTCTTGGACGAAGCATTGGTCTCTGGTGAAAGGCCGGAAGTCCAGGTGGTGCGCTGGGACCCATTTGATCTGCGTCCCAAGTGGGGTGATCGTCTGCGCAAGGCTCATACAAAATGGGGCGATGTGGACAAGGTCCGCGTGGATATCCAGCCGGGTAATACGTCCCTGAGCAACATCGCTGGCACCTTGGACCTCATCGTCAAGCGCGCGGGCATCTACAACGTGCGGATCAAGCTCAGCGGCTTGCGACCCAAAGGCGGCCAGGCGCCCCGGTTTCAGGTCTATTTGGCAGACCTTGACCGCGTGTTGCTGGAGACCGATGTGGACACGGCAGAGGACAAGCCGATTACTCTGGAGTTTAAGGCCCACCTGTCCGCCGGGCCGCACCGGGTCGGATTCAACAACATGATTCCGGGCGAGGTGATGTCTCCCCGTGTCTCAGGGGACCACATGACCTTTGCCTTCACCGGCTTCGATAAACGCCCGCCGTGGCAGCTCAAGCTGACGGACGAAAATTATCAGGTCGTCATGCCTGTCTTGCTCATGGATTACGTGGAGTGGGAAGGGCCGGTGTACGAGACTTGGCCTACGACGGCGTATCAGCAGATATTCTACGGTGGTGAAAAGACCGTGAAAAATATGACCTACGTGCGCGGCATCCTCCAGAGGTTCATGGAGCGGGCCTATCGGCGACCCGTGAAAAGCGGAGAAGTGGAGACTTTAGCCGCGATAGTTGAAAATGAAATTAGGCGCGGTGAAACGTTTGAGAAAGCCGTGAAGCTGGGGCTGATGGGCATCCTGTGCTCCAAAGATTTCCTCTTCTTGGTGGAGGGTTCAGCGGCGAACCCTTCCACGCGATTGAATGATTGGGAACTGGCTTCGCGGCTTTCCTATTTCCTGTGGAGCACCATGCCGGATGACCGTTTGTTCACACTCGCCAGAACCGGGCAATTGAGCCGTCCAGAGGTTCTCAAAGCCGAAGAGGCACGGATGCTGAAAGACCCCAAGGCCAAACGTTTTTCGGAATCG
>DATAIE010001086.1:0-5939 GCA_036262875.1 Verrucomicrobiales bacterium | reverse complement strand
CCGGACGCAATCTCGGCAAATCCGTCTACGATGTCTATAAAGAGGTCATCGGTCTCAAGCCGTCTGAAATTTCGGCGTGGGTCGACAAGGTGGTCGCCACCAGCACGAAGGGCAAAGGCTCCGATTCCATGATGGCGATGGACAAATCGATGATGGCGTCCAAAGACTCGAACGCCGCGGCCATGAGCGACGGAGCCAAATGGAACGGCATGAACCCGGCTCTGCTGCGCGCCTCGGAACTGGCGTCCCCCACCCCGCCGCAGCACTTCCTCCGCAAGTTCGGACAGTCCAGCCGCGAAGTCATCGAAGGCGGCTCGGCGGAAAGCGACGTCACGCAGGTGCTGTCGCTCATCAACGGCCACGTGGAAAAGAACATCGTGAATGACTCCCGCGCCGTCGTATTCAAAGCGATCAACGCCGCGGACAGCCCGGAAGGCAAAGTGAAGGCCGCCTTCCTCGCCATCCTGACCCGTTATCCGACGCCCGCGGAAATCGAACTCATGCTGCCCGAAGCCAAAAAGGGTAACAGCGGGATCAAAAACATCATCTACGCGCTGCTCAATTCAAACGAATTCATGTTCGTTCTCTGATCCGCCGCCCCGACCAACTTTTACTGAAATCACTTTATGAGATTCAACAGCGCAGACGAATTCTCCCGCCGCCAGTTCATGCTCAACCTGGCGAAAACAACGCTGGGCGTCACTCTCGCCCCCATGCTCGGCAACTCCGTCGCCAGTGCGGCTGAGTTTGTGCCCACCCGGCCCCGCGCCGCTAAAAGCGTCATCTTTCTGATGATGTCCGGCGGTATGAGCCACCTCGACACGCTCGACGTGATGGGGAAGAAAGAGGCGGTGATGGGCAAGACGAAGGCCATTCCCACCAGTGTTACCGGAATTCAGCTTTCCGAAAACCTGCCAAAAACGGCGAAGATGATGCAACACATCGCGCTGTTCAACGGCATGAGCACCACGCAGGGCGCTCACGAGCAGGGCCAGTATCTCATGGAGCGCAGCTATGTCATGCGGGGCACGATAGTGCACCCGGCCATCGGCTCATGGGTGGTGCGTCTCGCCGGAAAGCGGAATAAGAATCTGCCAGGGTTTGTCGCCGTCAGCACCGACCCCAACAACGCCAGCGGCGGGTTCATGGGCGCGAAGTTTTCGGGAGTTCCCATCGGTGAACCCGGGGAGGGCCTGCAGGACTCCATGCAGCCGGGCACCATCAGCAAAGAGGACTTTGACCGCCGTCTCAAACTGGCGGATTCGCTCAATCAGCAGTTCCATACTCAGGTGAACAACAAATCCATCGTGGAGCATAAGTCGCTCTATGACGATGCGCTGCGCCTGATGAAGTGCGAAGATCTCAAAGCATTCGATGTCCGCAAGGAGCCCACTGAAGTGCAGGACCTCTACGGGAAATCCCGGTTTGCCCAGGGATGCATGCTGGCGCGCCGTCTCGTCGAGCACGGCGTGCGCTATGTGCAGGTCACGCACGGAGGATGGGATACGCACTATGACAACTTCACGGCGGTGCCCGCCCGCGCCAGGGATCTGGATGACGGACTCAGCGCCCTCATTCAGGATCTCCACCGCCGCGGACTGCTCCAGGATACGCTCATCGCCCTCGGCACGGAATTCGGACGGACGCCGGAAATCGTCTCTGAACACCAGGACGGACGCGACCACTTCCCCAAGGCCTTCTCCTGTCTCATGGCGGGCGGCGGCATCCACGGCGGCATCGTCTACGGCAAGAAGGACGACCGCGGCTACAATGTGCTGGAGGGAATGACGACCCCCATGGACTTCAACGCCACCATCGGACACGCCCTCGGGCTTCCGGTGGATCAGGTCATCATTTCCCCTTCAGGCCGGCCGTTCACCATCGCGGACAAAGGCAAGCCGGTGGCCAGCCTGTTCACTTAATAGAATCCAGGCACCCCTCCGGAGACCGGCGGTTCGTATTCGACGGCGTCAGGCCACGAATGCGGAGGCTGAAGAATGGACCGCGTGCCCGATACTCTGCACCTCATGCTGCGATCCCTTTCATTCCTGCTCCTGCTGTCAGCCCTGCCGTCCCCCGCCGCCGAGGTGGACTTCCGGAGACAGATCCTGCCGCTGCTGGGCAAGGCCTGCGCCGAGTGTCACAAGGCGCCGGCGAAGGACTCCAGCGGCAAGATGGTCAATCCCAAGGGCAGCCTGCGTCTGGATGGTCCCTCTCATATTCTCAAGGGCGGCACCGGCGGCGCTGCGGTAACGCCGGGCGACCCCGACAAGAGCCCGCTCTATCAGCGGGTGCTGCTTCCGCAAAATGACGAGGACGTCATGCCGCCCAAGGGCAAGGGCACTCCCCTCACCTTCGGGCAAACGGAGCTGATCAAACAATGGATTACCGAGGGGGCTAAATTCGGCGACTGGAAAGGCAGTGATACCACCGCCACGGTCGTTGCCCCCGTGGCCGCCGGTCCCAAAAAAGGAGCCGATCCCCTGACTGCCGGGCTCATCGATCCCCCGGCCGATGTGATCGCAAAACTCAATGCCGGAGGGGCGATCGTGACTCCCGCCGCCACCGGCAGCAAGCTCCTCAGCGTGGCATGGGTTTCCTCGACCAGTCAGGTGAACGACAAGGATGTGGAAATGCTGATTCCGCTGGCCCCCAACATTACAGACCTTGATCTCAGCGACACTAAGATCACGGATGCCGCGATGGCCGTCATCGGCACCTTTCCGCGCCTCACCAAACTGAACATCAGCAATACCGGCGTGACGGATGCCGGCATCGCCAGCATCAAAAAGCTGACCAACATCGATTACCTCGCCGCTCACAGCACCTCCATCAGCGATGCGAGCATGGATGTCCTCAAAGGCATGCGGAAATTGAAAAACGTCTATCTTTGGAAGACCCGTGTCTCCGCCGCCTCCGCCGGCACGCTGCAAAAGGCGCTGCCCGGCTCCACTGTTTCGGTCGAGTAGAGAAGCCGCCGGAGCTTTCGACGGTTGCGCAGAACCGCGGAGCGATCATCAGCGGTTAACAATTATGTTACTTTTTGCCGGCAACGGTTGACCGGAACCGCGTCCCGTGGACGGATTCCGGCCACCATCCGGTGCCCGGGGGATTGTCAATAGGGTCTTTCTCCCACCCTATCACTCCATTCCTGACAAAAAAAGCGGTCTCCCCGCTATACATGGACGGAAGCGGATTCCCGCTCCGGCGCACCGGATTTTCCGGGTCCACCGGCCCTGCAAACAAGCACCGAAGCCCTTCGTGGTCTCTGAGTTTTCCGGTTTCGCCCATAAAAGACGGGAGTCCCGGGCCGCCAGTTACAAGAAAAAACTGAAATGGAAGATTACTTTCATCTGAAAAGCACAAAATACCTATGGGGATTTTATTTGACCTCGATTGTTAAATGCGCTTAGGGATTGTGTATCAGTTCTCCCTTACCGGAGAGTTGTACCCCACTACCCACAACAAAAAAACAAACATGAATGAGTCAATTGATAGACGCATCGCCGAGCTTGAAAAAGAATTGGCGGGTCTTCGTCGACAGAAGCTCTCCGAGCTTCAGTCCCAGGTAGCAGCGCTCCAGGCCTCGATCGGTTCCACCGGTGTTGCCTCCGCCGGGAGGAAACCAGGCCGTCCTCCCAAAGCATCCAAAGGCTGGGCCGCCGGCGCCATGGCCGACGCCGGTGCCTACGACGCGGCTCCCCGCAAACGCCGCGGGCGCAAACGGGGCAAGCACGTGCCTGACAGTGATGCTCTCGCCCAGCTCGCCAAGGTGGTCGCCAGCGCCGGCAAAGACGGCGTCTCCGCCCGCCAGGCCTCTCAGATTTCCGGAATTTTCTATCCGCGGGCGATCAAGCTGATGGATGACAATTTCAAGAAATCCGGGTCCGGCAAATGGACCCGCTACACAGCCTGACACGAACAGAAATCAATGAATCGAAAAGGGGAGGCGGCAACGCCTCCCCTTTTTCGTGGCGTAGAAGCCCAGGTCAATTCCCGTTAGAGACGCTTTCCGCCTTCATCCTTCGTTTTACGGCGCTTCGTGCGCCTCCGATAAGCAGCGGACACGGGTCGAGACAGAGGAGAGGCAGCGGGCATCCGGTGCCGGGACCGTCCCGGGGAGCGGACTGTTTTTCCGGAGGGAGGGCGGTCCATTGATGCCCGGCGGTCAGCGGCCACATTACATGGCGAAGGCATTTTTCCCGGCACAGGCCGGCGACGAGTTCCTCCGCCTCCCCGTCCCGCAGGAGCGCCGTGACCCGGTAAATCCCGGTCTGCCGCCCCAGCGCCTCCCGCAGCGGAGGTGCCATCGCCTCTCCGTCCAGCCAGCGCACCCAGTTGGCGAGGGCGGCCGGATAGAGAAAATCGAGCGCCTGCATCAATGAAAGTGTATCCGGCAGCATGATCTCCCATCCCCGGATGAGTGTGGGCGCGGATTTCAGCGGACGGAATTCCCCCGCCGCATCGTATTTCGCCACCTCGCGCGCCGCCTCCGGCGTGCGGTGGATGGTGAGGACAGGCTCCGCCGCGTCGGCGTGATGACGAATCCGGAAACTGCCGTCCGGCCCGCGCAGAATCACCGCTTCACCCACACGCGAACCTCCCGCCGACAGCCAGGCTTCCAGTGCGGCAAGGAGGGAGCGGGGCGAAGGATCGATCACGGGCGGTAAATGGTCAGTCATTTGCGGGTGGCGTCGAAGGCATCCACCTGATCGAGGATTACGTCCGCGAGGAGCGGCTCGGTGCCGATGGAACTGCTGAAATAGAGATTCCTGGCGCGCAAATGATAGGGATTCCGCCGGAAAACATCCATTCTGCTCGCCGCCGCCGTCGGTTCGGATTCTATCCCCAGCAGCACGGGAATATCCTGAAAGGAGTGCAGCCCGTCGGCAATGAAAAACGGGACGACAATGACATTCGGAGCCGTGGTAAACGAGTCCCATTCCGCAATGAGCGGCGGTTCCTCCATATAGGCGTCCACCACCTCCGCAAAACCACAGTTCATACTCTGTATGAGTGCCACCTGTTCTTTGATCGCCTTCGTTGAATTTTCGTTAAGCCCCGTGCCATGTCCGACGATCACCAGGCTGCAATCCTCCGGCGGCACTCCGGGCGCCACTTCCGCCGCACGTTTCAGCAGCAGTTTCGTCATGGACGGATGCAATCCCACGGGGTCGCAGTAGTGGGCCGTGTGGCGGGAAAACAGCGTCGTCTTTCCCGTGAGGCCCAGTTCCCGGGGAATGACCTCCTGAGTGAAATACCCTTCGCTGATGAAATTGGGAACGATGTAGACTTCCGGGCTGTCCACCATGCGGAGCACCTCGCGCAGAGAGGGTTCCTCCTTCCAGAAGGCGCAAATTACCTCTGCAAAAAGCCCCTTCCGCCGGATGGTATCTGCATGCTCGTGGGTCGGCTGAGCCGAGTCCGGATTGAGAGTGGAACCGTGGCCGACAACGATGAGGGCACTGTGAGGTTTGGGAAGCATGGGAACTCTCACCGTGGCAGAAGGCCGCGTATTTTCTACAGGCAACTTAAGTGTTGCGCTTTTTCCCTTCACGGATAGCCTCGCGCCTTGGGGCCGGAGTAACCACAGGCTCAAGAGTTTACACATACGAAATATTTATAATCATTCAAATTTTCAGATGAACAACCGTGCTGCGTGCCGCCCCGTAGCCAGCCCCGTTCGCGGGCTGGGTCTGACATTCAACCTTTGTTCACTGGTGCTCGCGCTCAGTTTGGCGGGTCCGGCGATGTCCCAGGCCCCCCCTCCCCTCCCCACGGATAACGGCTCCATGCTCCCGGAACGGCGGGGCGTCGGCCCGATCGTTAAGGACATTGAAGTGCGGTTCCGCACTGCCTCCACAGTGGACCGTGCACGGGTTTTGGCACTGATGCGCCTCAAAGTGGGAGAGCCCTGGACCCAGGAAAAAGAGGAGGAC
>DATAIE010001085.1:0-3507 GCA_036262875.1 Verrucomicrobiales bacterium | reverse complement strand
GTTTGAAAAAACCGAGCCCACCTACGACGAAGAAGGCGGCGATCTCGACGTCCCGACCTTCCTCCGCAAGAAACGTTAGGAAAAGGACCGCGGACATCCCTGTCCGCCCCGGTGCAATGAGCCTCTGTTCAGGAAAAGAGGACTTGAGTTGACGGGGCGAACAGGATGTCCGCGGTCCGCTGTTGCCTACTCCAGCACGTCCGAGCCTTCGTAGGCTTTGGAGTCACCGGCTGCGGGAGGGGTGCTGCCGTCCAGGGCGGGGATGTCGTCCGGGGGAGTGATTTGAGGCAGGATTTCCGCCCACCATGCGGCCCGGTCCATTTCTTCCTTGAGCAGGGCGTCCTGCTGGCCCGGATCGAGCAGGGCCATGATTTCAGACATCATGTCCGAGCCGGTGGCCGTATCGGCCGGGGTCGAAGCCGGGACCGGACTTGTGTCGGCCGTCTTGGGCGTCTTGCTGTAATAACCCGGGGTGGTTCCTGCCTGCGGCAGCGGGGAATAGTCCTCTGCGGCCCGTTTGCCGGCGAGGGAGGCCCCGCTGGTGGAGGCTACCTGCAGCGCCGGTGTCCACGCGGGTGAATGTTCCGCAAGCGTCTGGAACACCTTGTCCTGCTGTTCCTCGGTCAGGTCCAGCAACTTGACGAGCCGGCGAAGATCGTGATTGGCCTCCTGCTCTACCCGTGCTGCCCGGTGGGAAAGCTCCTCTTCAGGAGACGGAACGGATAAGGTTGAAAGAGGGTTGACCTGTTCCTTCAGCGGTCGCGCTCCCACGGACCTTGACCCTTCACCGGGAGCAGGCCGGGATGCGAGAGCCTTTGCCGGAATCCGGATTTCCTTCGCTTTTCCCCGTCCTGTCGCTTCCACCGCATTCTCCTGGGTTGTGGACAGCCAGCAGGCTCCCGCCACGGCAGAACCGGTGAGTGAAAGAGCGAAAAGATATCCTTTGGCAGTCATGACGGTCGCTAGAGGGCACCCAGGATAGGATCCGGTTTATCGCCGATGAGATCGTGAAATTTTTCCAAAATGTGAAGACGGAGCTGTTCGCGGCGGACTTTGAGGCGGGTCTTTTGCGACTCCGACAGGCCCGCACTGGCGGAAAGGATATCATGGGCCTCCAACAAGCGAAGATGAATTTTCAAATTTCCGCGATGTTTTTCCTCGAAGATCCGGCGGGAAGGCTCGGCGAGCACACGTCTTACGGAGTCGGTCTGCGCCTGGGAAAGGTCCAGGTCCTTTTGGAGTGCGGCGGCGGCGTTTTCGCTCCATTGGGCGGGCGAGAGCCGGGTGGAATCCGGAACGCTCGAAAGATCCGCCGCCGGCACTGCGGCACTGTGACGTCCCCACTGGTATCCCGCAGCCAGGCCGGAGGCAAAAAGCACCCCGAGGCTGACCGTAATGATGCCGTAGCGCTGGAGAAACGATTTCAACGGGTGGAGAAAGAAGGAAGTTCGATTTCAGGAGCAGTCATTCCTCCGCCGGAGGAGGAAGGAGCGGAAAGGAGCGCCATGATGCCGGCGGTGAGCAACCCTCCCAGGGCGGCTCGCAGCGACCAGCGGCTCCACAGGCGGAATTGCTCATTTTTCCGGAGTTCCGCCCACCGGGCGGCCAGACGCGTGGAAAATCCCGGGGGAGGGAGGTCCTCTTCCGGCGGACGCGCGGCGAGAACCGTCCGGCGGGCTGCTGCGGCGCGGTCCCAGGGAGTGATTTCAGCGGGAGGTTTCATACGGAATATCCGGATTCGAGGCGTTTGAGGGTATCGTTCAGTTTACGGCGGGCGCGCATCGCTGTCACCTTGACTTTACTGGCTCCCCAGCCAGTGAGCCTGCTGATCTCCTGCACCGATTTCTGCTCCATATCGAGGAGCCGGAGCACCGTTTGCTCGGTGGCGTTCAGGGTGGAAAGCAGTTTTTCCACCACCTCGCTGCCGTCGCTGTCGTGGCCGTTCACATCTTCCGCGGTGCCGGTAAAAGTGGACTGGAGAAACGCGGATTCCTCCTCGGTGAGGTCGGCGAATCGCACTTCCGGCCGCGATTTTTGGCGGCGCAGACGATCATAGCAGGTGTTCACGGCGATACGCGCCACCCAGTGCGGGAAGGGCTGCTCCCCGCGGTAGCTGTCGATGCGCGCGAACATTTTCATAAAGATCTCCTGCGAAAGGTCCTGCTCGTCCGCTGCCCTCGGGAGGTGGCTGCGAACGATGCGCAGCACGTGACCGTAGAGGGCGTCCACCAGGCCGTGCGCGGCCTGCTGGCTTCCCTCGCGAACACGGGCGATAACATCGTCCCAGTCAACGGGCAGGGAGGAATCGGGTTGAAGCATGAACCCATTTGGAAGAGGAGACGCAGGACGGGGAGGTTCGGTCACAAATTAAATGCACGCTATGACGGACTGCGCCATCAGAGGGCACCGCTCCTGACATTCAACGGTCTTTAATCAATTTTTCGGAGAGAGCCAGGGAGCCGGAGATTGCGTTTCTCCGCGGCCAGGGAATGACTGGGTGCATGGAATTTGATCTTGAAGGCAAACATGCGGAACGGGCCTACCCCCTCCTGGCCAGTCTGGTGATTCCGCGCCCTATCGCGTGGGTGACCACGCTGGGGGAGAACGGGGTCGTGAATGCGGCTCCCTTCAGTTTCTTCAATCTCCTGGGAGCCGACCCGCCAATCCTTGCGGTGGCACCGGGAGACCGGGAGGACGGCACTCCCAAGGACACCGCGCGAAACATCCGGCTGAATCACGAATTTGTGGTCAATCTGGTGGATGAGACGCTCGCGGAGGCGATGAACCGCACCGCTGCGTCCCTCCCCTACGGTGCCAGTGAACTGGAGTTGGCCGGGCTGACGACGGCTCCCTCGGTTTTGGTAAAGCCGCCCCGGATAGCGGAAGCGCCGGCCAGTATGGAATGCACGGAATGGGGAACGCTGCAGATCGGAGAGAACCGGGTTATCATCGGGGTGATCAAACGCCTGCATGTGAAAGACGAGTTCGTGGACCTCGAACACCTGCGGATCAAAGGGGACGGTCTGCATCTGATAGGCAGGATGGCGAGCCCTCACTGGTATTGCCGGACACGGGACCGGTTTGAGATGATTCGCCCGGCGTGAGAGCGGCCGGTTTTTGAAAAGGGAAAGATTGAGCGAAGGATTCCGGGGTGGTGTCCGTCCCTGCGAGTGTATGAAACCAAACACCCTGCCTTCTATGAAACTCCCCCGTCTCGTCCTTTGTCTCTCCCTCTTTTCTCTGGCTCAAAGCACGTTCGCTCAGCAGCCGGTGCCACCACAGCAACTGCTGCAGCAGCAATCGGCCAGACAGGGGCCATCCGGCTCCGCGGTGGGGGCGACAGCCGCTCCCGAATCGCCGGCGGAGGTGCCGTTCATTCTCAATTTTCCAGGCGGCACCGTTCAGGAATTTGTGAAGGCGGTAGAACTCGCGACGGCTTCACCCTTCAATCTTATCATTCCGCAGCATGCCAAAGATCTGATGATTCCGCCGGTAAACGTGAAGGAA
>DATAIE010001084.1:0-1858 GCA_036262875.1 Verrucomicrobiales bacterium | reverse complement strand
CGCGTGCTCACCGAAAACCCCGGCAAGGTCCCCTACGTGTGTCTCGCGGCCACGGTGAATATGGCGGGCGGCCAGCCGGTGAGCATGGCCAATGCGCGCGCCGTGAAGGAACTGTGCGCGCGTTACAACGTGCCGGTCATGTGCGATGCCACCCGCGCCGTGGAGAATGCCTATTTCATCCAGCAGCGGGAGGACGGATACAAAGACAAACCGGTGGCGGAAATCCTCCAGGAGTTTTGCCGCCTGACGGACGGGGCCACCATGAGCGGCAAAAAGGACCCGCTGGTGAACATCGGCGGATGGCTAAGCGTGAACGACGACAAGATCGCCGAGCAGGCGAAAAACCTGGTAGTGGTGTATGAAGGTCTGCACACCTACGGCGGCATGGCCGGGCGCGACATGGAGGCCATGGCCCGCGGCATCGAGGAGGCGGTGCAGGACGATCACATCCGCGCGCGCATCGGGCAGGTGGAATACCTTGGCGAGCTCCTCCAGGACTGGGGAATCCCCATCGTGCTGCCGGTGGGTGGACATGCGATCTATCTCGATGCGCGCCGCTTCTATCCGGACGTGCCGCAGACCTCGTTCCCCGCGCAAATGCTGGCGGCGGAGTTGTATCTGGACTCCGGCGTGCGCGCGATGGAGCGGGGCATCGTCTCGGCGGGACGGAATCAGGAAACGGGGGATCACCATTATCCAAAACTGGAACTCGTGCGGCTCACCATTCCCCGCCGGGTCTACACCCAGGCGCACCTGGATGTGGTGGCGGAGAGCGTGAAGGCCGTCTACGAAAATCCCGTGAAGCCGAAGGGACTGAAGATGGTCTACGAGCCGGAATGCCTGCGTTTCTTCCAGGCAAGGTTCGAGTCCATGTGAGGCTTCCTACAGCCGGCCCAGGCGCAGACCACCGTCCATATAGATCACCTCACCGGTGGAGAAGGGAAACGCGCCCTCCAGAAAAACCCGCACTGCTTTCCCAACGTCCTGAGGCTGTCCCCATCGCCGCATGGGGACAGCCCCGGAGGCGATGATGGGATCGTATTTGGCCTTCACGGCGGCGGTCATATCCGTCTCCATGATCCCGGGGCGGAACTCCACCACCTGCACCCCGTGCTCCGCCAGCCGCACGGCCCACAGTTGGGAGGCCATAGCGAGCCCGGCTTTGGAAATGCAGTAGTCGCCGCGGTTTGTCGAAGCCAGCACCGCAGAGACACTGGTCACAAAGGCCAGTTTGAATCCCCCCGCCAGCCGTGACTGCCCCGCGTGCTCCAGCCACCAGTTGGCCGCCATTTGTGTCAGGAAATAGGGGCCCTTCAGATTGATGGACATCACCGTGTCCCAGCTCTCCTCCGTGCACTCCAGCAGGTCCTTCCGGCCCGGCGAAGCGATGCCGGCATTGTTCACCAGCGCATCCAGTCGTCCCAGGGCCGCGAGCGTCTGCTCTAACACGCCGCTCCGGGCCGCGGCGTCCCCGAGATCACCACTCACGACGGGAAACTGCTGGCCCTTCAAAACGGCGAGCGCACCGCACGCAGCAGATGTTTCCTCCGCCGCAGACCTGTTAGACGCACAATGGATCGCCACACTCATGCCGGCCTTCGCCAGTTCGAGGGCCACACCTTTTCCCAGTCCGCGGCTGGACCCGGTTACCAATACTGCAGGGATTTCATTCATCCCGTGAGCATACACATTCTGCCGGTGGATGGTAGAATCCTTCTGTGCGTGAAGGATTCAGCGGGTTGGATTTAGCGGAGGAGGGCCGGAAAACTCCCGCAGATGATTCAGTTGATGCAACGCTGCTTCATATTCCGCCTTCGCCTGCTGATAGGCCTCCCGGTCTTCGGGCCGGACATTGGCT
>DATAIE010001083.1:0-2346 GCA_036262875.1 Verrucomicrobiales bacterium | reverse complement strand
AGGGAGCGGGCACACTCGAAGAAACTCTGGTCGTTCAAAAAGATGAGCGGCTGGAGGGGAGTGTTCGTGGTCAGCCGCCGGGGCTGGCAAATCTCCCGGCTGCCGGCATCCAGCGTGAGCATGGCGGGAGGCGGGGCCGTGCGTTTCCGGAACGTGTAGAGACTGCGCCGGTGGAGTCCCTCTCCGGTATCCGGTTGATAGTCTCCTCCGGACGCTCCCGCCTCCGACCAGATGCCCGCGGGCTGCCACGGCTTCACACTGGGGCCGCCCACCTTTTCCACCAGCAATCCCGCGGCCATCAGCGCCTGATCCCGAATGGCCTCTCCCGGCAACCGGCTGGACGGCCCGCGCGAGAGCAACAGATTCTTCGGATCCCGGTCCCGCTTCTCTTTGGTATTGGCCGAAGCCTGACGGAAGGCCGCGCTCATGACGATGCGTTTGAGCATCCGCTTCACATCCCAGCCGCTGCGCGGGAAATCATACGCCAGCGTATCCAGCAACTCCGGATGCGACGGCGCATCGCCCTGCATGCCAAAGTTCTCCTGCGTGGCGACGAGGCCATTCCCGAAACAGAGCATCCACAGACGGTTTACTGCAACCCGGGCCACCAGCGGATTGTTGCGATCCGTCATCCATTGCGCCAGTCCCAGACGGTTTTTGGGAAGACGTGCATCGAACGGCATGATGGCAGCCGGCGCCGCGGGCTGCACGGGCCGCTTCAAATCCGGCGAAGCATAGTCTCCGCGTGTCAGGACGTGGAACTGTTTCGGATGCGAAGACTCCTGCATCACCATCACCAGCGGGAGTTTGGCAAGATAGTCGTCCTCAAGACTTCTGCGTGCTGCGATCACTGTCTGGCGGGCCTTTGCCACTTCTGTATCGACGCGATTCAGATAATGCTCGCGCAATGCCGATTTCGCCACGGCATCGCCGGCTTTCGCCAGTTTCAGGGTGGCTTCCAGAGCAGGCTGATGCAGGTCTGCCACCTCAAGAGAGGACAGCGCCTGACGGAATATCTTCAGGTCGTCCATGAGCCCGCCCGCAAATCCCCGGTCGTCGCGGGGTCTCGCGCCGAGGCGCATTTTGTCGGCGGTAATGCTCTTGTTCAGTTCATCATGCAGCGCCGGCGCGGCGACCGGCCGGCCGTCATAGTAGATTTTCAATCCCGCCGCCGAAGACGAGCCATCATAGGTAACCGTCACCTGCATCCATCTGCCCACGGGGAAGTCGTCCTGCGTTTCCACCGAGGCCGCACAGCCCGGCCACAGGTAAATGCAGCTCCAGCGCAGTTTTCCGTTCTCCAGCAGCATCTCAAATCCGGACGCGTCCGCCATTTGGGAGAACATCGCCGGACCCGTGTGCATGATTAGCGCGCGCTGCTTTTTCTCCGGACAATACAAACGAACGGAAACACTCAGCTCCTGATGCCTCGTGATGCCCTGCACTCCATCAAGTTGCAGCACGGTATCGCCGTCAAACCGCATCGCACCTCCGGCGGCCCCGGGGACTTGCGCAAGTTTCCCTCCGGACATGACACCGGGAGCGGCCTTCGGAATGGCGTTAGGCAATTTACCGCCTTCGATGGCATCGAGCGTAAAGTAATCCGAGGGCGCAGGAGGGGTGAGAGCCGGTGTCGCGGCGAGCCATTGCTCGAAAGCCGGTTCGCGGGAAGCCTGTGTTTCTTTGGCCATCGCCAGTGCGGCCTTCAAAGCAGCCTCTCTCTTTTCAATTTCCGGGGCATCCTTCGGCTGCTGCAAGCGCATGGAGGGTTCCGGTGCGGTCGTGGTGAGCGAGTAGGGATAGAGACCGCATTCATCGATCTGACCGAACATCGCACACAGACTGTAGTAGTCCGTCTGTGGCAGCGGGTCATATTTGTGATCATGGCATTTGCAGCATTCCATGGTCAGCCCGAGGAAGGCGGTGCCCGCGGTGTGGACGCGGTCGGAGACGTATTCCTGACGAAACTCCTCCTCGATGGAGCCGCCCTCCTGGGTTTGGCGGTGGAGCCGGTTGAACATGGTGGCCAGCCTCTGCTCCTGAGTGGGATTCGGCAGCAGGTCGCCGGCGAGCTGCCATGTCAGGAATTGATCGTAGGGCAGGTTTTTGTTGAATGCGCCGATCACCCAGTCCCGCCATGGCCAGACGAAACACGCATTGTCTGACTGATAACCGTAGGTATCCGCAAGGCGCGCGACATCCATCCAGTCCTGGGCCATGCGCTCTCCATAGCGCGGGGACGCGAGGAGGGCGTCCACCTGCTTTTCATAGGCATTGGGCGCAGGGTCGTTGAGGAAAGCGGTGATTTGCTCCGGCGACGGAGGCAGGCCGGTGAGCACAAACGAA
>DATAIE010001082.1:0-2829 GCA_036262875.1 Verrucomicrobiales bacterium | reverse complement strand
GTAAGGAATTGCCAGGCACTCCCGCGGAGGCACCGCCGCAAATCGCTCTGAACCCTCCTTCTCCCGAAACACCCGACGCCGGACCGCCTCCCGCACTCACGCCGGAGCGGCGGAAGGCGCTGCTGGAGGGTGGTGAAAGTTTCAACCCGGGGCCCATCGAGGAATCCACGCTGCCCGTCACGGACAAGACCGTCCTAACCAAAGGTCAGGCGCTGCAAATCAACTACAGCAACACGTGGTATGCAGGGGAAGTGATCGGCTTCGAAAGCGACGGCGGTGTGCACGTCCGCTACTTTGGCTGGTCCAGCTCCTGGGATGAAGTCGTGCCCCGCTCCGACCTGCGCCTCGATCCCCAGGCCCGCGAACACGCCGTGGATAAATACGGCGCCCGGTCCGTCGCCGTGGTTGATTTTTGAGGGACGCGCGATGCGGTTCCTCCGAACCCGCGACCGGGAGCGCTGCCGTGCCGGCGGCTTTGAAGCTCCGGGCACCAGGATCCAGGCACCAAAGAAACTTCAAACATCAAAACTTCAAACATCATAGAAGCCCCAAGTCTCAAACTCCAACACGTGCGGTGTGTGATCGGCGCCAGTGGCTGGAGCTTGAAGTTTGGTGCTTGGTTTCTTTGGTGCTTGGAACTTGGTGCTTGGAGTTTCTCTGACGTTTGAACTTTGATCTTTGAAGTTTCCTCGGCTCCTTCCCCTCCTCTCACTCCGAAAACTTCATCGTCCGCGTATCCTGCTCGATCCCCGTGCGAATGGTAAGCGGCCCGTAGAGTTCCGGGCGGCGGGCGCGGAGCCAGAGCTGGCCGGTGGCATCCGGGAGGAGAGAGGCATCGAGATCGGCGAGGACGATGTCGTTCCCGGCGTGCCAGGTTTCGGCGAGGATGCGGCCATACGGGTCGAGGATCATGGCATTGCCGGTGCGGATTTCATCGTCGTCCACGCCCACGCCGTTGCTGAAGAGAAGGAAGAGGCCGTTGTCGTGCGCGCGGCTGGGGAGCCAGCGGAGGAGCCAGCCGCGGCCTTTGTCGCCGAGGAATTCGCGCTCGATGGCGGCGGGGTCTTCGTGGCGGCGGTCCCACACGGCGCGGTCGATGAGTCCCATGAGGTGCGGATTTTTGCTGCGCACGGCCCCCGTCTGGTGCGGGGCGATGAGCACCTCCGCGCCCCGCAGCGCGGTGAGGCGCACATTCTCTATCAGATTGCAGTCATAACAAATGAGCAGCCCCGCGCGAAAGCCCCCTGGCAGATCAAAGACGGTGATCTCCGAGCCGCCCTGCACCAGCGCGTGCTCAAAGGCGTGCAGCTTCCGGTGGCGGTGAAACGTGCCGTCCGGGAGGGCGACGACATAACTGTTATGAAACACGCCGTTTTCCCCCGTCTCCACCCAGCCGGCGCCGATGGAAATCCCGTGCCGCCGCGCTATGGCCAGCAGCCGCTCCGCCGACGGCCCGGGAATGGGCTCCGCCAGCGCGGCGAGCGCCTCCGGCGTGAGATGCCGGATGAACCAGTAGCCGGAAACACAGCATTCCGGAAAGACCACCAGCTTCGCGCCCTGCGCCGCAGCCCGTGCCGCCAGGTCCTCCATGACGGCGAAATTGGCGTCCTTGTCGCCCGGCAGGCTTTCCATCTGGACAACGGCGGCACGGAGCAGGCGGGCACTGGGAGCGGCGGACATGCCGGAGTTTTCAAAAACCGGGCGCACAGGGCAAGCAGGATCGTGGCGGCGGCGATGCAGTTTTGAGGCCAGCGCAACGGATTGGCGGGAGACATCGGAAAAAAATTCAATGGACGCGAATGCGGTGAAAGGGCATACTCGTTCCATGAGTGGCACCGTCAGTTCATCCGTCGAAAAGGAAAGGCCGCGCCTGGCCTTCCCCGGAAACCCCATGGTGCTCTACGTGGCACTCACCGCCGTCCTCGGTTGGCTGGGCGTAAACGCGCTGATGGACGCCATCCGCGAATCCCGCGAACGTGACGCCGCGACTGTACAGGGCTTTCTCGATTCCCGCCCCGCAGACGATGATCACCGCCATCCCGCCGTGGTGACTCCCGTGAAGGCCGTACCCGCGCCCGCGAATGCAACGGCGGCCAAACAAAAGGGCACCACGGTTTCCACCCCAAAAGGAACAGCAGCCCGCAGTGACGGGAAAAAGGACGGAAAGTGAACGGGCGGCGAATCCGCCGGACCGTGAAGTAACGGAACGCTTGTTTTACGTTTGAGCCTCTCAAGGTAGAATGTGCTGCTCAGGGATTGGTTGCCACTATTGCTCAAAGGGACATTTTGTATTGAAGCCAATCGAAAAAACTCGTCCACTCGAAACACTCATCAGGAGAGGCAACGCTTGGAGAATTGGTAATCAAATAGGTAGGAGAGGGATTACAGAACATCACGTAATCGGTGTCGAGGACAATAGCGGTGACGGGGCAACGCCCTAGCCGTCTGCGGTACTCCGTCGCCAGCACAGTGCTGAGCGTTTTGGATTCACTGATGCCCGCTACATAGTTGCCATCCCAAAGAGCGTAAGAATACCGGCCAAGGAACTCCCGGTATTCTTCTGGAAACTCCACCTTGAGTCGATTCTCTGCTTCGGTAATCTGCTCCTGAGTGGCCGGAGGTCCCAATTCAACCTTCTTAATACAAGCCAGTTTTTTCAGGGTGACGTTCATTTTCGGCCATCTCTTTTCGGATTGAAACCGCACGGCTTTTTACATTCTTCGTAACTGTGCAGCTGGGTAAAGTGGGTATTATGGAACTCGGCTTTCATCAACTTGTTTCGCATTTGAATAGCGTGCGCTGCACGGCTATTGGTTGCCACTATTTGGG
>DATAIE010001081.1:0-5494 GCA_036262875.1 Verrucomicrobiales bacterium | reverse complement strand
GCCGCCGCTGAAAAACGATGAAGGAGAAGAAAGACGCTCCATTTCCCCCGGAGGCTGCGTTCGTCGTTTCTGTGAGCCGCAGCGACGGACATACCTTCAGCAAAACGAATGCCGGCGTGATACGACTGATCAAAGGCCAGGGAGTGGCGGGCGATGCCCACAGCGGTACCACGGTGAAACACCGCTCCAGGGTCAGACAGGATCCCACTCAGCCCAATCTCCGGCAGGTGCATCTGATTCACGCGGAACTGCACGACGAACTGCGGCGCGCCGGCTTTGACGTTTCCCCAGGCCAGATGGGCGAAAACATCACGACGCGCGGCATCGATCTGCTCGGCCTTCCCGCAGGGACGAAGCTCTCCATGGGGACCGCGGTGGTGGAGGTCACCGGGCTGCGAAATCCCTGCCATCAGCTCGACGACTTCCAGCCCGGTCTGATGGCCGCGGTCCTCGACCGGGACGAAGACGGACACCTGATTCGCAAGGCGGGGATCATGGCCATCGTGCTGACCAGCGGGGAGGTAAGCCCCGGCGACTTGATCCGCGTGGAATTGCCGCCAGGGCCGCACCGGGCACTGGAGAAGGTGTGAAGGCGGGCGATGGCTGCGCCGAAATTCCCGGCGGCCAATTCCCGGGGCGCATTTCACTTAGCCCTGCATTTCCACCAAATCACGACTGCTGCCAGGGCCGGGACGCCGAAGACGATGCCGAACATGGGCAACTCCTCGCTCACTGAATAGCCGGCTTTGGCTACTCCAAACCACATGTTGATCGCGGATGCTATGAACCAGACGGCGGTAAATATCGCCGCGGCCCGCGCATATGATGCAGAAATGCCACCGGCACACCGGGTGACGAGCAGAAATGCACCGAGGGTGGCGAAGCCGGTGAGAATGATGAGGAGCGTGTGCATGGCTCCGTCGTTTTCTACGGCCTCACCTTCGCGGTGCCGTTGAAGTATTCCTGGTATTTCGGCCATGACCAGTCGGCGATCTGGCGTCCGACTTTGAGGCCGATGTTGTTATCAACGGGAATGTGGTAACCGCCGAGAGCACGGGAAAGGGCCGCCATTTCGGCTGTCTGGCTCCAGGTGTTCAGGTCGATGGAGATGATCTGTCCGCTCACCTTTTCAGTTAGCTCGCAGTGCGGGCGGCGCTCCATAAAGCCGAAGGAATCGCTGCCTGTAAAAAGGGCGATGGATTTTGCGCAGGCGGCACTCACGGTGGCGTGCCCGCTGGTGTAGCCAGGGAAGGGCGGAGTGATGAAGGAGAGCGGGGAATAGGGATGCCAGTCCTCCGCGGGCATGTCCTTCACGCCGCCACCGATTCCGGCCCAGCCTTTGATCGTTTGACCCTTATAGAAATAGTGAATCAGCGTCCACGGGCGGGAGGAATCGTAGACGCGTTTGGTTTCCCAGCAGGAAATGAAGGCGTCCATGGCGACATTGGCGACGACGAAGTAGAGCTTTACGTCCTGGTCGATGCTGTTCCTGTCCCGGCGGGAGACGTCCTGGGCGAACCGCAGCCAGTGACCGCTCTGGCCGGTGGACCGCGGACCGTCGCGCATGAATTCGACCACGGCTTTCTGTTCGTTGGTGAGGCTGTTGTTATAGGCCAGCACCTGTGCTGCTTCCTTTTTGAGGGTCTCCGGATCGGTAGTTGTTTTGGGAGGGGGCGGCGGGCGGAATTGCGCCGCCGTTTCCATCACGAACGGCTTTACGCGGTACCAGTGCGGCGTGAGAAAGCCAGGAGTGACGTGCTTTCCATTCGCGAGGGTGAATTCGATCGGCTGCCAGCGGTCCGGGTCTAGAATTTTGTCCGGTGGATTGACCGGTCGATAAAATGTGTAGTCGGAGTAGGGCTGGCCATCGCAGCCGGTTTCGTCACCGTGCTGATTCGCTCCATCATGACGGCGGTATTCGATGAGCGCCGTGGCGGCGAGAAAACCGATCCCTTCCGGCGTGGCAGGGTCTTTGGAAATGACCGCGGGATCGTAACCCATGCGCTTCATTTCGGCGTCGAGGAAATCCTTGTCGGGAGGATAGCTGTATAAAAGGGAATGGTAGGACGCGTAGCTGATGGCTTTCTTTTTGTTTTCCAGCGTGTGCTCGGCTTTGGGCCTGCGGAGACTTCCGCCGAGGCGGGAGCCGACGGCCTTTTCGTCATAGGCAGCCCACGCGTCATAGACGGCAGTGGCCCAGATGGCCATGGATCGTGAAATGATGGTGGGCCGCGGGGCATTGCGTTCCACGTCACGGGCCGTCGTTTCCTGCATGATGTCCAGCCACTGATAGGCGTAGCTGAGTTTCGATTTGTCTTCGACAGACAGGAACTTGTGCAGCGGTTTTTCCCCGGGGATTGCAGGCTGCGCCGGGGCTCCGGTTTCGGCCCCGGCAAGGGCAAGAGAGGGCGGCACGCAGAGGGCGGCCAGTAACAGACGGCGGAGTCGTTGAGGTTTCATGGGTGCTGCACAAAGGGCGGACCAGCGAATACGGAACTGGCAGGTCTCAATAAATTCGTCCAGTGCAAAAGGTGAATTTTGGATGGTGAACCGGCGTTTTTGAGTGATCAATCAGATTTGGCGGGGCGGAAATCTTTTGGGACGAATTTTGTAATAGACCCTCCGTTCCCGGCGAACTCCCAGGGGAACGGGAATCATCCCGTCGCGTTCGCCGCATTGCCGGCGGGCCTCCTCATTCCTCTACCGTCGATCAAGCACCGGCCAGGCCGCGGTGGAGGGAAACGTCACTGAAATCCTTCAATCAGCTCCCATATGAATACAAAAAACTACAGTATATTGCAAAACGTTTCCGCCATTTTGCTTTTCGGTTTCGCCGGCGTGTCCTCCGCTCTCGCTTCGGCGGATGTGACCGTCATCGGAACCCCGTTGGTTTCCGCGGACCCCTACTTCGCCGGAGCACCCCTGCAGGTGACCTATACGATGAAGAATATCGGTGACGCCACCGCCGTGGCGTCCTTGACGAAAGTTCAGATTTTCACGCCTCTGGGCACCCAGTACACCACGATGAACTATCCCGTCGCGGCCCTGGCGGCCGGCGCGCAGCGAACGGAAACACACACGATCACCGTGGACGACAAAGCATGGAGCGGCACCTGGGAGGCCCGCGTCCGCCTCGACACGAATTTTGAGATCGATGAACCCCAGCCGGCCTCGAACAATGTCGCCACTCCAGTACCGTTCGAGTTGATCGCCACCAAACCGGATCTGAAATTTGAGGACGAAATCTCTCCCGGTCCCTGTCCGGCGTCAAACGCCTACGGCGGCAAGGTGGAACTCGCGTTCTTCATTCATAACGACAGCAGCGCACCTGCTCCCTCCTCCAGGACCCGTGTGCAGATCTATGACCGCATGCACTCTCCGGTGGTCCAGGATGAGGTGGTCACGCCTGCCATTCCCGCACACGGCAAAGTTCCTTTCGTCTATTCCTATCAACTCCCGGCAACCGGCACACCCGGCTCATGGTCTGTCTTCGTGGTGCTGAACGATTTCACGGATTTCAGCGAAACCGGCGCCTTCAACAACAACGGAGAGGAAATCAGTTTTCAGGTGGCTGCCGCCGGAACTTCCGTCGCACCGTGCACTATCGCTCCCGCCCTGATGAATCCCCGCCTGGAGGGCGCGAACATGGTCTTTGATATCTTTGGCAATGCCGGGACCACCGTCAACCTGTCCACGTCCACCGATCTGGTCAACTGGACACCCCTGGCCGCTCCGGTGCTGGGGAACGGCGTGAACAAGTACAGTGTCGCCCGCAACGGCTCGAAGCGCTACTACCGGGCGAAGTAGCGGGAAGGCAAAAACCGGCGACTACTTCAACTCCGCCGGCAGGCCGGAATCCTTGATCTTCACGTCGTTCTTGAGGCCGCTGTCGATCCACCACTTCAGGATTTTGACTTCCTTTTCGGTCAACTGATCCTTGTCCTTGGGCGGCATGTGTTCGTCTTCGTCAGGGGGAAGCGCAGCGCGTTTGATGATCAGGCTGTCGGCAGATTTGCCTGCGATGACGGTTTTTTCCCCGCTGTCTCCGCCCTTCAACACGAGATCGAGCGTGTGCATCTGGAGTTTGCCCTTCTGCTTTTTCTCCCCGTGGCAACCGGTGCATTTCGCATCAAAAATGGGCTGGATGAGCCCCGCATAGACGGACTTTTCGGGATCCGCCGGACCTTTCGCGACCGCCGGAACGGGTGCTGGAGCGGGAGTCGGGGGCGGGGGAGGCGCCTGCGCGGTCTTCACCTCGCTGTCCCAGCCGAGATTGATCGTAATGGCGGGCAGCTTCTGATGGAGTGCCTCCGCGGCGGGTTTCGTGACGCCGGTTTGCCAGACGAACAGCTTCTTGAGTGCCGCACTTTTCTCCAGTTTCGGCAGAGCACCGTCGGTGACTTTGGTGCCGACAAGATTGAGGTATTCCAAAGCGCCGAGTGAAGCGAAATGGTTCGCGGCGGCATCCGTGACGGCCGTATTGGCAAGATTGAGGCGCTTGAGATTTTTCATCCCGGCGACTGCCGCGATGCCTGCATCCGTGACCTTGCTGCGGGAAAGGTTGAGGTCCACGAGGCGTTCGGCCACGGGGCCGAATTTAGCCAGTTCAGCGTCGCCGAATTTGTCCGCCACGTTCACACAATTGAAGGTGAGTCCGTTATCATTCTGAGCGATCGGCAGCAGCGTAATGCCGAGTTCCTTCTCCAGAGCCGCCACTTTCTCGGCACTTCCGGGCGGCAGGGGAGGCTGCGGCTTCGCAGCTTCCGCCGGGGCGGCTTTGGCGGTTTCCTTCGGAAGCTCTCTGACCGTGGCGGCGAGCGCCAGCACCTTCCCTTTCAGGGGTTCTGCAAGGCCCGCATCTTTGATTTTTACGTCTCCTTTGGCACCCGAATCGATCCACCATTTGAGGACCTCCAACTCCTCGCCGGTGAGCTGCTTTTTGTCCTTCGGAGGCATGTGGTCGTCGTCGTCTGCGGGCAGGCCCGCGCGGCGGACGCTCTCACTTTCGGCCGATTTGCCGGGGACAATGCCGGCGTGCTCGCTCTTGCCCGCCTTTAGCATGGCCTCGAGGGAATCCATGCGAAGTTTGCCTTTTTGTTTCGCCTCTCCGTGGCAGGAAATGCACTTTTCCGACACCATCGGGGCGATGACAGCCTGATAGACGGTTTGTTCCTCAACAGGGACTGCAAAGGCGGGAGTGGCCGCCATTGCGGCGGCGCTGAAAAGGAAGCGGATGCGGTAGTTGCCGGAAGCCATAGCGGAGGTGGGTCGGGGATGAATCTACAGGTTGGAGGCTGGCGGAGCGGCCTGGGTCCAGGGCGCTCCGGAAAGCGGTTTTCAGTGTTTCGTTGGAGCAGTCGTACGGTCGCCGAAAGCAACCACTTCCTCCGTATTGCCGGGAGAAAAAGAAGAAGGCGTGGCTGCCCTGTCAGCGAGTTTGAGAATTCTGTTTTTCAGGGCTTCAGGAATACCGGCGTCTTTGATTTTGACGTCG